>JAGPGI010000030.1 GCA_018056045.1 Paracoccus sp. (in: a-proteobacteria) | reverse complement strand
TGCGGTCATGGCGAAGACGATCAGCAGCCGGCCCGAACCCAGCACCCGGACCTGATCCAGCAACCGCGCCGGCGGCGCCTGGCGCAGCGTGGCGGGCAGCAATGTGGCAACGCCGATCAGGGCGACAAGGCCGATGGCTGCAACCGCCCAGAAGGTCGCGCGCCAGCCAAAGCTTTGTCCGATCCAGGTGCCCAGCGGCACGCCGGTGACGATGGCGACGGTCAGGCCCATGAACATCATTGCAATGGCCGAGGCGCGCCGGTCCTCGGGGACCAGATCGGCGGCGATGGTGGACCCGACCGAAAAGAACACACCATGGGCAAAGGCGGCAAGGACACGGGCGACCAGCAGCATTTCGTAATTGGGGGCGATGGCGGCCGCGACATTGCCCAGCGTGAACAGGGCCATCAGGCCGACCAGCAGTTTCTTGCGTCCGATGCCGCCGGTCAGCGCGGTCAGGACGGGCGCACCAAAGGTGACGCCAAGGGCATAGACGCTGACGATCAGCCCGGCCAGCGGCAGGGTGATGTTCAGGTCAGTGGCTACGGTGGACAGCAGGCCGACGATCACGAACTCGGTCGTGCCGATCGCATAGGCGGCGATCGTCAGCGCGAACAGGGCTAAAGGCATGGGAGTGATCCATTCTGATTTGTCTGCGGGCTATATCGGCCTTTCCCATGCGGCACGAAATCCGCCCGGTATTCCCATCATTTGTGAACTGATTTCACGAAACAGCTTTCCCCGCCGCGATACCTGCGCCATCCTGTGCGGCGGATTTGGGGGCGCGCATGGATAACCGCATCGGCGAAATGATCGTCTTTTCACGCGTGGTCGAGCTGGGCGGCTTTTCGGCGGCGGCGCGGGCGATGAGCATGAGCCCCTCGACCGTCAGCAAGCTGATCCGCCGGCTCGAGGACCGGCTGGGCCTGCGGCTTTTCGACCGCTCGACCCGTGCCTTGGTGCTGACCACCGACGGCCAGCGCTATTACGAGGCGGCGACACGGCTCATCTCTGATCTGGACGAGGCCGAGGCCTCGCTCAGCCGCGACGCCCGGCGGGCCAGCGGCACGGTGCGGGTGAATGCCTCGGTCGCCTTTGGCACATTGTGCCTTGAACCGTTGCTGCCCGATTTCTGGGCCGAATATCCGGGGATCGTGGTTGACCTGTCGCTGTCGGATGAGCTGGTCGATATCTATCTGGACCGCACCGATGTCGCCTTTCGCATCGGGCCCTTTCCGGATTCGAGCCTGACCGCGCGGCGGATCGGCACGGCGCAGCGGCTGGTCGTGGCCGCGCCCGGCTATCTGGCGCGCCATGGCCGCCCGGAAAGCGCCGCCGATCTGGACCGGCACAATTGCCTTGGCTTCAATTTCCGCCGTGCGCGCCCGGTCTGGCAGGTCGAAGAGGGCGGGCGGCAGGTCGAGCGCAAGGTCGCTGGCAGCCTTCTGGCCAATAATGGCGAAACGGTGCGCCGGCTTTGTGTTGCCGGTGCGGGCCTTGCCCGGCTGGGCGACTATCATGTGGCCGAGGATCTGGCGCTGGGCCGTCTGGAGCTGGTGCTGCCCCCGACCGAGGGCGACAGCGAGGACATCAACGCCGTCTTTCTGGGCGGGCTGCATGTTCCGCACCGGCTGCGGCTGTTTCTGGATTTCATGGTCCCGCGCCTGCAGGAGCGGCTGCGCGACAGCGCCCAGACCCTGCTGACAGCGCCGCCCGCACGGGCCTAGCACCCTGTTCGATCACGGCGCCAAGCGCGGAGCCGAACAGCAGACCGGCAAGGAACTTGCCTTTCATGACAGCCGCCATTTTGCATACGCGGGAATGGCCTTTTCAAGACCACGGGATGCAGGGCCAGGACCGGCCCGGGGCGATGGCTCCGGGCGGGTCGGGCGTTGACTGACGTCGCGCTATCTTTCCGAGGCGGCAATGCCGCGTCACGCGGTGAGGATCAGGGCAGCGGGATGAACTCGTCGCGGTCATCCCGCGGCAGGTCAAAGAGGCCCGCGCCCCAGTTCGCGTCGCGCCATTCTTCCTTGGCATGTTCGATCCGCTCGTGCGACGAGGCGACGAAATTCCACCACACATAGCGCGGCCCGTTCAGCGTCGCGCCCCCCAGGGCCATCAGCCGCGCCCCTCGCGCGCCAGCCGCGACCGTGATCGGGTCGCCGGGGCGGAACACCATCATCCGCCCGGCCTCGAATTCCTGACCGGCAATGCTGACCGAGCCCTCGGTGATGTAAAGGCCGCGATCCTCGTGATCGTCGGGCAGCGGGAAACGCGCGCCGGGGGCCAGCGTCACATCCAGATAGAAGGTCTCGGAATACAGCGTCGCCGGGGCTTTCTCGCCATAGGCATGGCCAAGGATCAGCCGGGCGCGGACGCCCTCGGCCTCGATCTCGGGCAGGGTTTTCTGGCCGTGATGCTCGAATATCGGGTCCATGTCCTCGCGGTTTTCGGGCAGCGCGATCCATGTCTGGATGCCGTAAAGGCTGTGCGGTCCCTGCCGGCCCTGATCCGAGGTGCGCTCGGAATGGGTGACGCCCTTGCCCGCCACCATCCAGTTCACCGCGCCGGGCAGGATCACCTGATCGGTGCCGATGCTGTCGCGATGGTGGAAATCGCCGCGATAAAGATAGGTGACGGTGCCCAGCCCGATATGGGGATGCGGGCGCACGTCGATGCCCTGTCCGGTCAGGAATTCGGCCGGGCCCGCCTGATCGAAAAAGATGAAGGGTCCGACCATCTGGCGTTTCGGCGCGGGCAGGGCGCGCTTGACCTCAAAGCCGCCAAGGTCGCGGGCGCGGGGAATGATCAGGGTCTCGATGGCATCGACGCCAATGTCGTCGGGGCAGCCCGGGGTCAGGGCGGGGTTCCAGCTCATGGCGGTCTCCTTGCTTTTTCGTGGCCTGCTTTGTTCCAGACTAGGTCGCGCGGGCGCAACGGGCAACGCAGAAGGCGTCCGTCAGCACAGAACGCCGCTTACGGCGCCGGCAGACAGATGGGATATGGACGGAGGGCGTTTCCGGGCTAAATTCGGCTTGCAACACAACAAGGGGACGCAGCCGATGAGTGATATCCGACTGAGCAAGGAAGACACCGGTCCCCGCAATGGTCGCTATGTCGCCCGCATCGACGGCATCGAGGGCGAGGGTGAGATCACCTTTACCCGTCGCGGGCCGGGCGTCATCAGCGCCGATCATACCGGTGTGCCGGAAAGCATGGGCGGCAAGGGCGTGGCCCGGGCGCTGCTGGATTACATGCTTGAGGACGCGCGTAACGCGGGCTTTCGCATCATCCCGATCTGTCCCTATGTGCGCGGCCAGTATGCCCGCCACCCGGAATGGGCGCCGCTGTTTACCACGGCGCCCGGCGAGGATCCCTGATCAGCCGGCGCGGATCGCGCTGCTGAAGCCGGTGACGAAATCGGCCAGCGCGGCGCGGGTGCGTTCGTCGGTCAGGTTGCCCTGATCGTCGAACAGCCCGCTCGCGCGCGACACCAGCATCCGGCCCTCAAACCACGGCTTCATCCCCAGCGTGCGCAGGACCGGCAGCCAGTGGTTCTGCGCCATCACCGTGCCGAACCCGCCCGGCGAGGCGCCCAGCACCGCGACCGGCTTGCCGCGGAAAAAGCCCAAGCCCTCGCCGCGCGACATCCAGTCGATCGCGTTCTTGAAGACCCCCGGTATGCCGTTGTTGTATTCTGGCGTCACCAGCAGCAGACCGTCCGCATCGCGCAACTGCGCCTGCAGGGTCTGCACGGCGGGCGGGATGCCCTGGGCGGCCTCGAGGTCGGCGTCGTAAAGCGGCACCTCGCGGATTGTGCCTTGCAGGACCGTGATGCCCGAGGGCGCCAGCTCGGATGCCGCGCGCAGGATGCCGGAATTGAAGGACGCCCGGCGCAGGCTGCCCGAAAGGCCGAGGATGGTGGTCATGCGGGTCTGTCTCCGTCTGGATGGGGGTGTTCGGGCCGCGACCCTACAGCGGCGCGCGGGGCTTGTGAACGGGCGATGGCGGGACCTATGGACCGCGCCGGGTGGTTGGATTAAGCTTTTGTTAAGGCCGCATCGGCCGCCGCTTTTCCGGGGGAAGAACGCTTGGCCACGCTGAAGGATGTCGCGCGCGCGTCCGGTCTGTCGATCACGCAGACCAGCCGGGCGCTGAACGATCATTCCGACGTGAACGAGATGACGCGCAAACGGGTCAAGGCCGTGGCGCGGTCGATGAATTATCAGGCCAATATCTCGGCACGGAAACTGGTCACCGGGCGCTCGGGCATGGTGGCGCTGGTGGTGTCGCAATCGGTCGATCTGCCGCAGAACGGCCTGTTTATCGAAGGCGTCGCCGGGCTTTCGACGCAGTTTTCGGGGCGCGGCATGCAGTTCGTGCTGCATGTGGCCGACCCGGATGAGCCGATCATCGACGTCTATCAGCGCCTCATCGGCAATGGCATGCTGGACGGTTTCGTGCTGTTCAGCCCACGCGACAACGATCCCCGCGCCAGTTTCCTGCGCGAACAGGGCATCCCCTTTGTCGTCCATGGCCGCATCTGGCCGGATGCCGATCACGCCTATTTCGACATCGACAATGAAGGCATTCTTTACCAGATCACCCGCCACCTGATCGGGCTGGGCCATCGCCGCATCGCCTTTATCAACGGCGCGCTGGGTCACGGCTTTGCCACCGCCCGGATGCGCGGCTATGAACGCGCACTCGCCGAGGCGGGGCTGGAGGTGGACTCGGCGTTGGCCCGCCATGGCGAGATGAGCGAGGCGCGCGGGCTGGTCACCACGGTCGAGATGTTCCGCATCGACGGCCTGCGCCCGACCGCCGTCGTTTGCAGCGACGTGCGCCTTGCCAAGGGCGTCTATACCGCGCTTGAGGCGCTGGGCCTGTCGATCCCCGGCGATGTCTCGGTCATTGCCCATGACGACCACCTGCCGCAATTGCGGGCCTCGGCGTTTTTCCCGGCGCTCAGCGTGACCAAGGCGCCGCTGCGCGACAGTTGGGAGCCGCTGGTGGATTGCCTGAACGGGCTGCTGGACGGGGCGCCGCTGGCCGATCTGCAGGTCGTCGGCCGGCATGAGCTGATCATCCGCAACTCGACCGGGCCGGCGCCGAAGGAATAGCCCCGAGGCTCAGTTCTGCGCGGTGCCGTTGCCGTAATCGCTGCCCGCCGGGCAGACCTGCACCGTCGTGCCCCATTCGGCGCAGCGCTGGGTCAGGTCCTCGGGCAGGGGCTGATCAATGAAAACGGTGTCGATCTCCGACAGGCTGGCGATGCGGGCGGGGGCGGGGCGGCCCAGCTTGGAATGGTCGGTGACCAGAAAAGCGTGGCGCGACTGGCGCAGGATGGCGCGGCTGACCCGGACCTCGGCCAGATCGAAATCCAGAAGATCGCCGTCATGGTCCAGCGCCGAGGTGCCGATCACCGCGTAATCGACCTTGAACTGCTCAAAGAACTGCGTCGTCAGCTCGCCCACCAGCCCGCCATCCGAGCGGCGCAGCGCGCCCCCCGCCACCATGATCTCGCAGCCGGGATTGGCCAGCATGATATTGGCGACATTGATGTTGTTGGTGACCACGGTGATGTTGGAATGGTGGATCAGCGCCTGCGCCACGGCTTCGGTCGTGGTGCCAAGGTTCAGGATCAGGCTGCAATTGTCGGGGATCATCGCTGCGCAGGCGGTGCCGATGGCGGCCTTGGCCTCGGCATTCATGCGCCGGCGCGCCTCATATCCCAGATTGACCGTGCCGGCGCGCGGTACCGCGCCGCCATGGACGCGGTCCAGCAGCCCGGCCTCGGCCATCTCGCCCAGATCGCGGCGGATGGTCTGCAAGGTGACGTCGAAACGCTGCGCCAGATCGTCCACCAGAACCCGGCCTTCGGCACGGGCGAGATCAAGGATTTCGTTCTGGCGAATGCTCAGGGCCAAGGGCTGCTCCTTGTGGAATGAAGATCAATTTATGCGATTCGGAACTGCGCGCAACTGTTCCTTGGATGCGCGTATATTTTCGCATTTAGCAGAATATACAATTAAACGAAAGCGCCTTGACCGCGTTTTCGTCCCGGTGCAGCTGTTATGCACAGCCTGCATACCGGAGCCCAGATGACCCTCTCCCCGTTTCAGTTCGCCCTGCCGGGCCGTGTGATCTTTGGCCGGAACGAGGCGCAAAAGGCGCCGGCGCTGATCCGCGCCCTTGGCGCACGCGGCGTGCTGGTCCATGGCGCGGATCCGGCCCGCGCGGGCTGGCTGCTTGAGGCGCTGCGCGCGGCCGGCACCGAGGTCGCGACGGTTGCCTGCGGGGCCGAACCCAGCCTGCCGATGCTTGAGGCGGCGCTGGCGGACCTGCGTGGCGCCGGCGCGGAATGGGTGGTCGCGCTGGGGGGCGGCGCGGCGCTGGATATGGGCAAGGCGCTGGCGGCGCTGATCCCGGCGCCGGGCGGCATCATGGACCATCTCGAGGTTGTCGGGCTGGGCTTGGCCCTCAAGGCCGCGCCCTTGCCATTCGTGGCGCTGCCAACCACTGCCGGCACCGGGGCCGAGGCCACGCGCAATGCGGTGATCGGCCTGCCCGAACATGGCCGCAAGGTCTCGATCCGCGATGAGCGCATGCTGCCGCGCATCGCCATCGTCGATCCGGCGCTGACCGATCATTGCCCGCGCGGGGTGACGCTGGCCTCGGGGCTGGATGCGCTGGCGCAGGTGATCGAGCCCTATGTCTCGTCGAAAGCGACGCCCTTTACCGATGCGCTGGTCCGGCCGGTGATCGCGCCGGGGCTGCGGGCGCTGCTGCGGCTGATGCAGGCCGAGGATGCCGAGGCCCGCGACCGCATGGCCTGGACCAGCCTGTGCGGCGGGATCGCACTGGCGAACGGCGGTCTGGGGGCGGTGCATGGGCTGGCCGGCGTCATCGGGGGCGTGACGCCGGCGGCGCATGGCGCGATTTGCGGCGCGCTGCTGGGGCCGGTCATCGCCATGAACCGCCAGCATGCGCCCGACCCCGCGCGCCTGCACGAGGTCTGCGCGCTGATCGCGGCGGAACTGGCCGTCGATGCCGCCCATGCGCCGCAGGCGCTGGTTGATTGGGCGCGGGGCTGCGGCCTGCCCGGTCTGGTGGCGCTGGGGCTGGATCCGGCGCAGCACCAGGCGGTAGCCAAGGCCTCGCTTTCCAGCTCGTCGATGAAGGGCAATCCTTTTGCCCCCGACCCGGCGCTGCTCTGCGACATCCTGCGCGCCGCGAGCTAGGGAACCAATCCCCACCGTGACGGCGTTATGCTGCGCGGCGAATTTCTTGCCGGTTCTCGGTGAGGCAAGATGCAAGGGCCTGGAAGAGGGCGGAGCGGTCAGAAACGGGTCGCGACGCTGTTGTTTGAAAAGTCCTATCCGACGACGCGTGAGGTCTTGGCCGGGGGGCTGGATTGCCGCGCGGTCGAGATCTGGAGCTTTGACGACGTATCGACGCGCTGGGCGCTGGAATCCGATCTGGCGGGGCAGGGCATCCGCGCCCGCGCCCGCGCGGCGCTAAAACCGCTGGTCTGCGCCTTTCTCGAGGAAATTCCCACGGCCAGCCTGCGCGCCGCGCGGATCACCTATCCCGTCCATCCGGCCGCGCATCCGCAGCGCTTCCTGCGTGAAGCCTATCCGCTGCCGGCCATGTTTCCCCATGTCGCCTTTGAGTTCGGCCCGGCGCCGGCCACGTCGGCGATGCCGGCCTATCACCTGCATCTGACCTATGTCGGCGGCCAGACGCGGGTGCTCGAGGTGCTGGCGCCGAACGCGGTCTCGGATCAGGGGGTGCTGTCGCCCTGCGGCTGGCTGATCGCGGACGGCGCGGCGCGGCGCATGGCCACGACCTACGAGGCGATCTTTCAGGATGCGCTGGCGGCCATCGCGGCCATGGACTGGCGCCCGCCGCCCTGCTTTGAGGAGCTCAACATCGCGGTCACCCTGCCCAGCCGCGACGAGGCTCTGGGCTGCGGCCATGAGGTGCTGTCCCTGACCGAGGCGCTGCATGAGGAACTGTATTTCTCGGTTCTGGAATATTTCCAGCGCCGCTTTGGCCGCCCGCCCGAGGATCGCAGCCTGCAGCCGGGCCAGATCGTCCCCGAGGTCGTTCAGGGTCCCGCCTGCTCGCTGCGGGTCGAGTTGCGGCCATGGGACAGCGGCCTGCCCGTTCAGACCGCGCAGCCCCTTGAAACCGCACCCGAGGCGCCGGGGCCGCGCCAACTGGCCGAGGAACTGGCGTGCATCCCCGGTCAGGCCTTTGCCACCCGTTCGGTCGCCGGCCGCCATGTCGAGGCGCGCTATCTGGCCGGTCGCGACCGCGCGGTGATGATCTCGGCCGGGCAGCACGCCAATGAGGTCTCGGGGCCGGTCGGGGCGCTGCGCGCGGCGCGGGAACTGGCGCGTCGCGATGGCGCGCATTTCACCATCTGCCCGCTGGAAAACCCCGATGGCTATGCCCTGCGCCACCGGCTGGCCGGCGACAATCCGCGCCATCTTCTGCATGCGGCGCGCTATACGGCGCTGGGGGACGATCTGGAATATCGCGACAACACGCCCGAGGCCGAGCGCGCGATCCGCGATCAGGCCCGCGCGCTTTCGGGGGCGTTCTTTCATGTCAGCCTGCATGGCTATCCGGGGCATGAATGGCTGCGCCCGCTCAGCGGCTATCTGCCGCGCGGCTATGAGGAATGGACCCTTCCACGCGGGTTTTTCCTGATCCTGCGCTATCATCCGGGCTGGGCCGATCCCGCGCGCCGCCTGATCGAAGACACTGCCCTGCGTCTGGGACGATTGCCGGGGCTGGGCGCGCGCAACCTTGCGCAGATGGCGCTGGCGCAAGGCCACGGCGTTCCCTCGGGCGAGGTGATCGGCGCCATCCCCTGCCGTCTTGTGGAAAGCGACCGTGGCCCGGTGCCGCTGACCCTGATCACCGAATATCCCGACGAGACGCTGCAAGGCGCGGCTTTTGTCGCCGCGCATGAGGCGCAGCGCGCCGCCGTGATCGCCGCCTATGAGGCGTTTCAGGCTCTGGATGGCTGGGACTGGCCGCTGGTCTAGCACCGGGTCACGACGGCCAAGACGAATCAGCCTTGTCGTGATAGCCTGTTGAAATTCAAGGGCTGTCCGGATCTGCCTGCCGCGGCCTCCCGGTGTTTCATGGGGGAAGACATGGTTGAGGACGCCACCGGCGAGGTGCGCTTCGCCGTCGTTCTTTACGGCGGCGTATCGCTTGCGATCTATATGAACGGCATTGCGCAGGAGCTTTTGCGCATGGTGCGCGGCAGCTCGGACCTGCCGGATGAGGATCTGGAACCGGGCGAGATGATCTATCGCGACCTGTCGCGCGCGCTTGCCGGACCGCGCGGCGGGCGCAAACGCTTTGTCATCGACATCATCTCGGGCACCTCGGCGGGGGGGATCAATGGCGTCGCGCTGGCCAAGGCGCTGGTGGCAGGCAGTCACGATGTGGATGTGCTGCGCCGCGCCTGGACCGAGGATGCCGATATCGGCCAGTTGCTCAATGATCGCGTGATCTCGGCAAGCGGGCTCAGGCGGACGGAATCGCTGCTGGATGGCGGTCATATGTATGACATCCTGCGCCGCACCATTAACGGCATCACCGGCAATGGCCGGCCACTGTCGGAAATGGTCGATCTGTTCGTGACCGCGACCGATCTGCAGGGTCTGCCGGCGCCGATCCATCTGACCGGCGCGCGGCTGGACGAAAAGATTCACAAGACCGTCTTTCATTTCGCCTATGACGGCGGGCGCGAGGGCAGGAACGATTTTACCCCCGAATATGACGGCATGCTGGCCTTTGCCGCGCGCTGCACGTCGTCCTTTCCGGTGGCCTTTCCGCCGATGCGCTTTTCCGACATGCCAAGGGCCGAACAGAAACCGGAATATGCCGGCTTTTTCAACCGCGCCTGGGCGCATGAGGACCGGCTGTTTGCCGATGGCGGCTATCTGGACAACCGCCCCTTCAGCCATGCCATCGACCTGATCCCGTTTCGCCCCACCTCCCTGCCGGGTGAGCGCAAGCTGATCTTTGTCGACCCGTTTCCGCGCGGCGACCTTGCGCGCGAGGCCGAGCCGCAGCCGGTCGATTTCCTGCAAAATGCCCGGCTGGCCGCCTCGACCCTGCCTAGAAACGAGGTGATCCGCGATGATATCCGCGCCATTACCCGGATAAATGGCCGGCTGGAACGGCTGGGCGCGCTGCAGGCGCGCTGGGCGCGCGACCAGCGCGAGGCCGCCCGTCGCGGCCTGCCGGTGGACGCGCCGAGCAAGCCGCCCAATCTGGAACTGATGGATCTCGCGGATCAGGTCCGCGAGGGCTATGGCAGCGCCTATCCGCTTTATCACCACCTGCGCGTCTATGACACGACCGATGGCCTGACCAGCATCGTGGCGCGGCTGGCCGGCTATACGCCCGACAGCGACGAGGCGCTGTATCTGCGACAGATCCTGCGGGCGTGGCGCGACGATCATTTTGCCGCCTATCACCAGCCGGGGCTGCAGACGGAAAGCACCTTCCTGTCGCGTTTCGACATCGGTTTTCGCCTGCGCCGCCTCAGCCATCTGCGGGCGCGCATCGACGAAAGGCTCGAGCCCGATCCCGAGGCGCCGATGCCGCCGGAATCGCTTGCCGCCCTGCGGCAGTTGCGTCGGCTGGTCGAAGCCGAGCTGGCGGCGATGCGCCGGCTGGTCGTGCCGCTGCAGGCTGACGCGGAAAAGCTGCTGAGCGGCGATGAGATCAAGGTGCTGACCCAGCGCATCGCGGCCGAATATGGCGCGGCGATGCAGCTTCCGACGCTGAAAGAGCGCTATGCCCGCGCGCGCGAGGTCTATGAGGACGCGCAGATCCGGCCTCTGGTCGACAAGGCGCTGACGCGGCTGGGCGAAGATACCCGCGCGGCATTCGATCAGGGCAGCGCCCGCATCCGGGCCGAGCTCGAGCGGCTGCGGCTTGATGATCTGCAGCGGATCTATGACGGCTTTCACTGGCATGACGTGACCACCTATCCGTTTCTGGAAGGCTCGGACGCGCAGGAACATGCCGAGGTGCAGGTGTTTCGCATCAGCCCGGCGGATAGCGGCCTGAACCCGCGGCCCGACAAGCTGGCGGGGATCGCGGTCGGTGCCTTTGGCGGCTTCCTGAACCGCGACTGGCGCGAACATGACATCCTTTGGGGGCGGCTGGACGGGGCCGAGCGTATCGTCGCCGCGCTGATGTCGCATCGCACGGAGGCGGATCGCAAGCTGTGGGTCGACCGTCTGCAGGACGCCATCCTGCAGGAGGAATTCGGCCCCGAGGCCGGGCGCGGCCGCAGGCTGGCGCTGCTGAAATCCAAGCTGCGCGATGCCACGATCGACGACGACGCCATCGAAAACCTGGCCGCCGGAGCCCTGGGGGTGACGGATGCGCCGGCGCTGGATCTCGCGCGGTTTCGCGGCAATTATGCCTCGGTCAAGCCGCCGGGGCCGCGCCCGCCCGAAATCGCCGGCTGGAGCAGTCGCAGCATGGCGATCCTGTCGCGGATGATCGACGACCTGCCCAACGATGGCATTCTGGGGCTGGTCAATGGCCGGGCGGCGGCGGGGTTGCGGACCGGGGGCGTCCTGATCTCGCGCTTTACCCGTTTTGCCATGCCGGGCAGCTATTGGCGGATGCTGGCCGAGCGTATCCTGTATCTGGTCATGCTGGCCGGCATCGCGCTGATCCTGTTGTCATTTGCGGCCGGGGATGTGGTCGGAAATATCGGCTGGGCGCTGTTTGCGGTGGCGCTTGTGCTGTGGGTGGCGGTTTACACGGTCGGGCGCTGGCTGCGCGGGCGCGCGAGCCTGCCGCAGATCGCGCGATGGGTGCTGATCGCGATTGCCCTGGCGCTGATGGCCGTGGGCGCGGTCACTGTCGCAAACCACCTGTTCGGCTGACGCGGCCGGCGCGCCCTCTTGTCGCAAACGGGCAGGGCGCTGTCGCAAAATGGCCGCAATGCGTCGCCGCGTGGTTGGAAAATGGCGGCAACGGGGATAGAGGCGTTCCCGGCACGGTCAGGCCCCTGCAGTCGGGGCTTGCACTTGCCGGCGCCTGCGCTATCCGCGAGCCTGGTGGCCGGTCGATGCCGTCCGTCACAAGGCGCGGAAAGCGAAGGAGAACGGGCGCATGGGCGCAGAGATCATCGACGGCAAGGCCTTTGCGGCCCGGGTCCGGGCGGATGTGGCGGGGCATGTCGCCCGGCTGAAGTCGGATCGCGGCATTACCCCCGGTCTGGCGGTGGTTCTGGTCGGCACCGATCCCGCCTCCGAGGTCTATGTCAGGAACAAGGGCATCCAGACCCGCGAGGCGGGGATGAACTCCTATGAGCATAAGCTGCCCGTCGAGACCGCGCAGGCCGATCTGCTGGCGCTGATCGCGCGGCTGAACGCAGATCCGGCCGTGCATGGCATTCTGGTGCAGCTGCCCTTGCCCCGGCACATGGATGCCGATGCCGTCATCAATGCCATCGACCCGGCCAAGGATGTGGACGGGTTCCATATCCTGAATGTGGGCCTTTTGGGCACCGGGCAAAAGGCGATGGTGCCCTGCACGCCGCTGGGTTGCCTGATGATGCTGCGCGACCGGCTGGGAGATATGTCCGGGCTGAACGCTGTCGTGGTCGGGCGCAGCAATATCGTCGGCAAGCCGATGGCGCAGCTTTTGCTGCGCGAAAGCTGCACGGTGACCATTGCGCATTCGCAGACCCGCGATCTGGCCGATATCTGCCGGCGCGCCGATATTCTGGTCGCGGCGGTCGGCCGGCCGCGCATGATCCCCGGCGACTGGATCAAGCCCGGTGCGACGGTGATTGATGTGGGCATCAACCGGATCGAGGAAGACGGCCGCAACCGGCTGGTCGGCGACGTGGATTTCGCCAGCGCTGTCGAGGTGGCCGGAGCGATCACGCCGGTGCCGGGGGGCGTCGGGCCGATGACCATTGCCTGCCTGCTGGCGAATACGCTGACTGCCTGCTGCCGCGCGGCCGGGCTGGCCGAGCCGGAAGGATTGACCGTCTGAGGGAAGCCGGGGGTCCTCGGACCCCCGGACCCCCGAGGATATTTGGACATGAAAGAAGCGGGGGGTGGACCCCGGCTGACAGTGGAGAGCCTGATGAAGAAATATACGCTGACGGTCACCTGCCCCTCGACCCGGGGGATCGTTGCCGCAGTGGCCGGGTTTCTGGCCGGGAAGGGCTGCAATATCACCGACAGCTCGCAATTCGACGATATCGAGACCGGGCGCTTCTTCATGCGGGTGAGCTTTTTGTCCGAGGAGCATGTCGGGCTGGAGGAGCTGCGGCGCGACATGGCGGCCGAGGCCGCGCGTTTTGCCATGGATTACGTTTTCCATGACGAGGCCGAGAAGATGAAGGTCGTGATCATGGTCAGTCGTTTCGGGCATTGCCTGAACGATCTTTTGTATCGCAGCCGGATCGGGGCACTGCCCATCGATATCGTGGCGGTGATCAGCAACCACATGGATTACCAGAAGGGGGTGGTCAATCAGGGCATCCCCTTTCACTTCATCCGCGTGACCAAGGGAAACAAGCCGCAGGCCGAAGGGGAGCTGATGC
>JAGPGI010000305.1 GCA_018056045.1 Paracoccus sp. (in: a-proteobacteria) | reverse complement strand
ACTTACCCCTGATGCCATCCCCTGCCTCGTGGCGCTTGGTGCAATCGGCGGTCCACAAATCCAGCGCGGGTTACAATTTCAGGCCGCCGTCCAGAACAGCGCGCAGGACGAAGGCCATCGCCTCGTTCTCGGCGCCGATCAAATCTCGCAAGGCGTCAGCCTCGCGATGTTGGCGCAAGCTATCCTTGCGATAGGCGTTCACCCGCATCACCTGCGACAACGCCGCCATCGCCTCCCAGGTGATCGGGTTCGGAACAACAGGTCCACAGGACAGGGCGAGAAACCCATCAAGAAGCGGGCCGCCGGCATCGGGCACCGGAACCTTGCGGCCTTTCATGCGCCCTTCCAACGCCGCACAGAGCTGTTTCTTTAGCCCTCTCATCAGCGCCTTCGGGGCTGTGCTGCAAATCAGGCTGTGGGGTCTTGTTCCCGCGACGGCGCGTTTTCTTCGGCTTTTGCACTTCCAGGACCCTGTTGCTCGCCCCTTCAGCCTTTCAAGGGCATCCAGGGCGAGGCGACGTTACCGTCAACCAGAACGCCATCACGCTCAAAGACAATCACTCGCCATACGGAACCCAGATGTTCTTGACCTGCGTCGCGCGCGTCAGGAAGGTCTGTCCCTGCCCCTCCGGACCCGCCCAGTCACGGGCGGCGCCGTCTTCGACCCAGGTCTGCTTCAGGTTTCCTGCAGAAGCTTCCTCGACCATGCGCCCGCCGGCGGCGGTTCCGAAATACCACATGGCGTCGACATCATCATGCTCGGCAAGGGTCTTTGCCAACTGGTCGCGCTCTCCGGTGACGATGTTCACGACGCCCCCCGGAACATCCGAGGTTTCGATGACCTGATACAGATCGGTGGCGGCAAGCGGGTGCGACTGCGACGGCACGGCAACAACCCGATTTCCCATCGCGATGGCCGGCAGGACAAGCGAGACGAAGCCAAGAAGCGGTCGCGCCACCGGACAGGCGATGCCCATCACGCCGATCGGTTCATTCATCGCGAGCGTGACATGCGCCGATTTCGTCTGATGCACGGCACCGTCAAACTTGTCCGACTGCGCCGCATACCAGAAGATCCGGCGGATCGAGGTCTCAACTTCGGCCTTCGCCGCAGTTTGGGTCTGCCCGAAACTCTTCAGCCTTTCGATGAATTCATCCGCACGCGCCGACAGGTTTTCCGCCAGATAGTACAGCACCTGCGCGCGGTTGTGGCCCGTCTGCGCACCCCAGCCGCCCGCTTTGTGCGCGGCTTCGACGGCGTTGCGGATATCCTTGCGATTGCCCATCCCCGCAAGGCCGACGGCGGATTTGGGGCCAGGAACCTGATAGGAATAGCCGCTGTCGGGCCGCGCCTGCTTGCCGCCGATATAAAGCTTTGCCGTGCGATCAACCATGGCGGCCGGCAGACTGTCCGCCGGTCGCGGATCAAGCGCATCCGGCACCGCTTCGGGCTTTTTCGCCCTTGGTTGCGCATGCCGCAGATAGGCGCGCATGCCTTCGCGCCCGCCCTCGCGGCCAAAGCCGCTTTCACGAAAGCCCCCGAACCCGGCACCCGCGTCAAAGATGTTGGCAGAGTTGATCCAGACCACGCCGGCCTTGACCTGCGCCGCGATATCAATGGCAAGGTTGATATTTTCCGACCAGACAGATGCCGCCAGACCGTAGCGGGTGTTGTTCGCCAGCGCGACCGCATCGGCAGGCGTCCGGAACGGGGTCAGTGTCGCCACCGGACCGAAGATTTCCTCGGTCGCGAGAATCGATGCCGGCTGCACCTCTGTCGCAAGCGTCGGCGGATAGAAGCAGCCTCGCGGCGCCCCGACCTGATGGATGGTCACACCCTCGTCGCGGCCCTTGGCCACCAGTTCCTCGATCCGGTGCAGCTGAACCGGGTGAACGATCGCGCCGATATCCGTCGATTTCTGCAGCGGATCGCCGACGATCAGCTTGTCCATCCGCCGCCTGAGAAGCTCGGTAAAGCGATCGGCCACGGCCTCGGCCACCAGGATCCGCGAGCCGGCGCAGCAGACCTGACCCTGATTGAACCAGATCGAGTCGACCACGCCCTCGACCGCCGCGTCAAGATCGGCATCGGCGAAGACGATGAACGGGGATTTCCCGCCCAGTTCCAGCGTCAGACCCTTGCCCGAGCCCGCAATCTGGCGGCGGATGATCCGGCCGACCTCGGTCGAGCCCGTGAAGGCCACCTTGTCGACGCCCTCATGACCGACGATTTCGGCGCCGGTTTCGCCGTCGCCCGTCACGATGTTCAAAACCCCTTTCGGCAAGCCCGCCTCGCGGCAGATCTCGGCAAAGGCAAGCGCGGTCAGCGGCGTATATTCGGCCGGCTTCAGAACGACCGTATTGCCTGCGGCGAGTGCCGGCGCGACCTTCCAGGCCAGCATGAGCAGCGGGAAGTTCCAAGGGATCACCTGCCCGCAAACGCCGTAAGCCGTGGCACCGGGAAACTCGTCGGACAGGATCTCGGCCCAGCCGGCATGGTGGTAGAAATGGCGAACGACCAGCGGAATATCTATATCCCGGCTTTCGCGGATCGACTTGCCATTGTTCAGCGTCTCCAGCACGGCGAGAAAACGCGCATGCTGCTGAACATGCCGCGCGATGGCGTAGAGATGCCTCGCACGTTCATGCCCGCCAAGCGCGGCCCATTTCGGCTGCGCGCTGCGCGCGGCCTTGACGGCGGCGCTGACATCTTCGGCGGTGCCCTGCGTGACATTTGCAATGGGCTTTCCCGTCGCCGGATCGCTGACGGCAAAGCCGCTGCCGGGCTTGGTGAACTCGCCATCGATGAAATGCCCGAACCCGTCGCTGTGGTCATTCAGCCATTCGCGCACGATGCTCGCATCTTCAGGTGCCGGGCCGTATTCCATGGTCTCCAGGATATCCGTGATCTTGGTCATGTTGCCCTCTCCTTATGCCAATGCCAGGCGTGATGCGGACGAATAGCGCCCGGTGACATGATGCTCGAGCTGGCGTTCGATATCGCCCAGCATCGAGGATGCGCCAAGGCGGAACAGATCGGGTTCCAGCCAGTCCCGGCCAAGCTCTTCCTTCATCAGAAATTGCCAGTTCAGCGCATCCTTGGCCGATTTCATCCCGCCTGCCGGCTTGAATCCGACCCGGTGGCCGGTTGCGTCCAGATAGTCGCGCAGCGCACGGACCATGATCAGGCTGACAGGAAGCGTCGCGTTGACGCCTTCCTTGCCGGTCGAGGTCTTGATGAAATCCGCCCCCGCCTGCATGGCCACCATCGAGGCCGCATAGACATTCCGCAGCGTCTGGAGATCGCCCGTCGCCAGAATGGCCTTGAGATGCGCGTCACCGCAAGCATCGCGCATCGCCGCGACCTCGTCGTAAAGCGCCTGCCAGTTACCGTTCAGGGCATATTCGCGGGTGATGACGATGTCGATCTCTGCCGCGCCCTCATCCACGGCATAGCGGATTTCCTCAAGCCGCAGCTTCAGCGGCATCAGGCCGGCCGGGAAACCGGTCGCGACCGAGGCCACCGGAATGCCCGTGCCCTCAAGCGCGCGCACGGCGTGGCCGACCATGGTGGGGTAGACGCAGACGGCGCCCGTCGTCAGATGGTAACCGCCAAGACCCAGACCGGCGATGATATGCGGGGCAAGCGGCTGGCGCGCCTTGGCGCAGAGCCGTCGCACGCGTTCCCTGGTATCGTCACCGGCCAGCGTCGTCAGGTCGATGCACCGGATGGCGTTGACCAGCCATGCCGCCTGCCATTCCTTCTTGACGCTTCGCCTGCTGCCCAGCGAGGCCGCGCGCCGTTCCGCGGCGCGGGTGTTTGCGCCATGGCCCTCGAACATGGCGATATCGAGCCCCATGCCCGGGTTGCGATGATCATTCCTCGCCAGGATATGCGAAGCTGCGACAGCGGTCGCGGCAGTTTCATCGTTCATGTGCATGCTCCAATGCGTAACTGGCTGTTGCCTCATCGGTGATGAGGACATTGATCAGGCCCGCCTTCAGCGCCCCGAGCGTCACCTTCTGCTTGGCGGCGCCGACGGCGACGCCGATCACGCGATCCCGGCTGCGCAGGTTCGAGAGGCTGAGAC
>JAGPGI010000029.1 GCA_018056045.1 Paracoccus sp. (in: a-proteobacteria) | reverse complement strand
AAGGCCGCTATCGGTCGCTGGATCAAATTCTACAATCACCAGAGGCCACGCAGCGCCCAAGGCGGGCAGCCATCCGCCGTGGTTTGCTTCAACAGCATCGAAACCGATCAGCAGGCGCAGGCAGTAGCTTAAACTAGCCGGAAAACCGTCAAAGGATCGGGGAGTAGCTCAGACCTCGTTCTCGGTTCATACCCAGAAGTTGACGGTTGCAGCGGCGGCGATGGCAGATAGAAATATCTCTTTGGCATCGTTCGCAACGCGTAGCAGCGCCGTGCCAGTCCTGCCACTATCCGAACATGATCTCGATCCGGCTGGGGCGTTTGTAGCGGCTCTTGTAATGCTTCACAGGACGACCGCGAGACTTCCGATCCAGAGTGCAGGGCGTTGACCCCGTTGTCCTTCAAGGCATCTCTCAAGCTACCGGTATCATATCCTTGCTCGGCCAGCACTATTCTACGGCAGGAAACCATCGCCTCAGATCTCCTATCCCCTGCCATCGCCGACCCGGCCGGTGGTCATGAAAAAGCAGATCGAACGTCTTCGCGCTGCATCGACTGGCGCGTCTGATCCGGCGGCAATTCGCCACAGGTCTTATCCCAAGCGCATCAGGCCGACTGTCCGATCCTCGCGTTCCGGCAGATCTCGGCGACCGACGCCCCTTCCCGCCCTGCGTCAGGATGGACGCCTTTTACGCCTCGGCGAACGTCGACGCCTTCAGGTGATTCCCCCTCGTCGGACCAGGAAAGATCAACGGCGAACTCCCGCTTCAAACGCTCCGCTTTCAGGGGAAAAAGTGCACAGCTTACCCCCGCTGTGACGTAATGTCTGGCTGCGGTGCGGGTGGATTTGTAGTATAAGCACCCCATCTTTGAGACATTGAAGTTATGAAACAGCATAAATCATAGCGAGGTATCCCTATGGTCGATACGCAAAGCCCCGTTCCCGACGCCGAGCATGACCTCATTTTGTCCGTGCACGACCTCAAGCATTACATAGACGATGTGAACGCGGCCAAGGCCGAGAGATCGCATACCGCTCAGGACAGGGCGCGCGCCGAACACGAGGCCCTACTCAAAAGGCTGAAATCGGATGCCCCGCTGAGCGAAGAGCTGATCAAGAACTTCTTCACCCGGCTGAAGGACGTCGCATTGCAGGGCGTCGACGAGATCATGATCGGTCGTTTTCCGAACGAGCTTTGCACCGATCACGGCCGCGCCATCAATCAATCCGAGGAAAACTGGCCCGATACCCTGCAGGGACGCCCCCGCAAGGTCTACGAGTTCTGGAAGGAAAACCTTCAGGAACGCGGCTACAGTCTGAAGGCCATGATTGTCGACTGGCCCAATGGCATGCCGGGCGATGTCGGCATGTTTCTGACCTGGAAGATCTGACCGGAATACCGATCCCGGCACAAGCAGGCGCGACCTCCAGCACAGGACGGTCGTCATGTCCCGGATTTCCAAGCTCCCGACGGGCCGCCGGCACAGGCCGGTCCCGGTCGGCTGCGTTCCCGCTATTATGGAGCAATTCAATGTCTCAAGCTGAAACGAAGACGATCAGCAACCCTTGGGTCGAATACATGCAGGACGCGATGGAGCGTTCGGTGCTGTTCATGGACGTGCTTCGCCAGCGCGGCAACAATTACGAAGATCGCATTCGCAGCGTCGCGCCGAACGTGCTGACCTTCAACGCCGAGCTGATCAGTGACGGCCGCGATTTCGAGCGCCCGGTCAATTACGTTCTGGCCCGGATCATCCCGCCCGCAAACGTGGTGATCGACCCGAAAAAACGCCCCTTCATCGTCTTTGATCCGCGCGCCGGGCATGGGCCGGGCATCGGCGGCATGAAACATGACAGTGAGATCGGCGTCGCGATGAATGCCGGCCATCCCTGCTATTTCGTCGGCTTCCTGCCCGAGCCGATGCCGGGCCAGACCATCGAGGATGTCTGCCGCGCCGAAGCCCGGTTCCTGCGCATCGTCACCGAGCTTCACCCCGAAGCCAAGGGCAAGCCGACCCTGATCGGCAATTGCCAGGCCGGCTGGCAGGTGATGATGATGGCGGCGATGAATCCCGACCTGCCCGGCCCCATCGTTCTGGCCGGGGCGCCACTGTCCTATTGGGCGGGCGTGCACGGCAAGAACCCGATGCGCTATCTGGGCGGGCTGCTGGGCGGCAGCTGGCTGACCACGCTGACCGGCGATATCGGCCACGGCAAGTTCGACGGCGCGTGGCTGGTCTCGAACTTCGAATCGAACAACCCCGCGAATACGCTGTGGAAAAAGCCCTATAACGTCTATGCCAAGGTCGACACCGAGGGGCCGCGCTTTCTGGACTTCGAGAAATGGTGGGGCTCTCCGGTCCTGCTCAACGCCGAGGAAATGCAGTTCATCGTCGATGAGCTCTTCGTCGGCAACCGCCTGAGCGCCGGCGAAATCATCATGAGCGATGGCGAGCGCCTTGATCTGCGCAAGATCCGCGCGCCGATCATCGTCTTTTGCTCTTGGGGCGATGACATCACGCCGCCGCAGCAGGCGCTGGACTGGGTGCTGGATCTTTACGACGACACCGACCAGATCATCCAGAACGGCCAGACCATCATCTATTCGCTGCACCAGAGCATCGGCCATCTGGGCATTTTCGTTTCGGGCTCGGTCGCGACCAAGCAGCACGAAGAGTTCACGCTGAACATGGACCTGCTCGACACGATGCTGCCGGGTCTCTACGAACTGGTGCTGGAGGATGTCGACGACAACACCCCGAACCGCGAGCTGGTCGAGGGCAATTACGTGGCCCGGATCGTGCCGAGGACGCTCGATGACATCAGGGCGCTTGGCCACAACTCGCCCGAGGACGAGCGCAAATTCGCCACCGCCGCCCGCGTCTCGGAAATCAATCAGGGTCTTTACCGCGCGCTGTTCAGCCCCGCCATTCGGGCCATGTCCTCGGAAACCGCCGCGGGATTCCTGCGCGAGGCGCATCCGAACCGGATCAGGTTCCGCAGCTTTTCCGACCACAACCCGATGATGGCCCCGATCGCGCATATGGCCGCTGCCATCCGCCGCGACGGCCACCGTCACCCGGTTTCCGAGGGCAACCCGTTCCTGCACTATGAAAGGGTGATGTCCTCGTTCCTGATCTCGAATCTGGAAGCCTTCGGCAAGGCCCGCGAGACCTGGACCGAGGCGCTGTTCCACTCGGTCTACGGATCGCCGGTGCTGCAGGCGGCCGTCGGGCTGAGCTCGGATCGCGCAAAGGCGGCGCGGCGGGCCTCGGGGTCGCTGCAGGGGACCGAATTGCTGGCCGATCTCGAGGCAGAGATGGATCGCGGCGGCCTGCTTGAGGCTGGCTTGCGCGCGCTGATCTATGTCCTGCAGGGCGGCGGCGTCGACGAGCGGCAGTTCAACGCGCTGGAACGCATCTACGAGGCCACCTCGGAAAATCGCGAAGTCACCGCCACCGAGCTCAAGACCGAGCTGCGCCGTCAGGCAAAGCTGGTGATCGCGGATGCGTCGCGCGCCATTGCCGCGATCCCGGGCCTGCTGCCCAAGGATCCCGGCCGCTGCGCGCAGGTCGTCGCAGTCATCGAAACGGTCGCCGGCGCCAAGGGCGCGCTGGATCCCCAGACCGCCCGGCGCCTGACCGAAATCCGCAAGGTCTTTGGTCTCGGCCGCAAATCTTCGAACGGAAAGTAAGCCATGGACGCGCAAGCAAGAACCACCCTTCGCGAAAAATATCAGGCGCTGATCGATCGTGCGATCGCGGCGGGCAGCGTCTCGGTCGCGGTCGCCCATCCCTGCGATGCGGTGTCGCTGGAGGGCGCGGTCGGGGCGGCAAGGATGGGGCTGATCCGCCCGATCCTGGTCGGACCCCAGGCCCGCATCCACGAGACCGCCCGGCAGAGCGGGCTTGATATCTCGGGCCTGCCCATCGTCGATTCCGCCCATAGCCACGATTCGGCCGCGAAAGCGGTCGAGATCGTGCGCAGGGGCGAGGCCGAGGCCCTGATGAAGGGCAGCCTGCATACCGACGAAATCATGGGCGCGGTCGTCGCCCACGACACCGGCATCCGCACCGAACGCCGCATCAGCCATTGCTTCGTGATGGATGTGCCGGGCCATGAGAACGCGCTGATCATCACCGATGCGGCGGTGAACATCCTGCCGACGCTGGATGTCAAAGTCGACATCGTCCAGAACGCCATCGACCTTGCCCATGCGCTTGGCGTGCCCGAGGTGCGGGTCGCGATCCTGTCGGCGATGGAAACCGTCAATTCCAAGGTGCCCTCGACCGTCGAGGCGGCGGCCCTTTGCAAGATGGCCGATCGCGGCCAGATCACCGGCGCCGTGCTGGACGGTCCCTTGGCGCTGGACAACGCGATCAGCGCCGAGGCCGCCGCGGTCAAGCATATCGTCTCGCCGGTGGCGGGGCGGGCCAATGTGCTGGTGGTTCCCGACCTCGAGGCTGGCAATATGCTGGCGAAAAGCCTGTCCTTTCTGGCCGGCGCCGATTGCGCCGGGATCGTCCTGGGCGCACGGGTGCCGGTCATCCTGACCAGCCGCGCGGATTCGCTGATCACGCGCTATGCCTCTTGCGCGGTTGCCGTGCTGATGGCGGCCGCCCGCCGGGCACAGACCGCCGCCGCCGCCGCGTGATCCCGGAAAAAAGGTTCGACCATGTCCGCCATCGCCGTCCTGAACGCCGGGTCCTCCAGCATCAAGCTTGCCGTCTACAGCAATGCACCCACACCCGAACTGCTGCTCAAGGGGCGGTTCGAAGGCATTGGCGCCATGCCAAAGGCGCTGATCTTTGCCGCCGACGGCAGGCTGCAGAGCGAGCAGCAGACCGGTCCCGTCGGCCATGACGAGGCGACGCAGATACTGGTGGGCATGGCCAACCGCGCGCTTGGCAATGCCGAGTTCTCGGCAATCGGCCACCGGGTCGTGCATGGCGGGCCACACAATGCCGCGCCGGCCATGGTCGACGACGCGCTGCTAGACGATCTTGAAAGCTATGTGCCGCTGGCGCCCCTGCATCAGCCCCACAACCTGGCGCCGATCCGGCTGATCCGCAAGCTGATGCCCGCGCTGCCGCAGGTCGCCTGTTTCGACACAGCCTTCCACATTGGGCAGGCCTGGCAGGAGCAGGCTTTCGCCCTGCCCCGCGACCTGACGCAGGAAGGCGTTCGCCGCTACGGTTTTCACGGCCTGTCCTATGACTTCATCGCCACGCGTCTGGCCGAGATCGCCCCCGATCTGGCGCGCGGCAAGGTGGTGGTGGCGCATCTGGGCAATGGCGCCAGCCTCTGCGCCATCGACAATGGCCGCAGCGTGGCCAGCACCATGGGCTTTACCGCCGTGGACGGTCTGGTGATGGGCACCCGTTGCGGCGCGCTTGATCCGGGGGTGCTGATCTATCTGATGGATCGCCACGGGCTGGACGCGCGCGGGCTCGAGGAGCTGATCTACAAGAAATCCGGACTGCTCGGGGTCTCGGGGATATCGTCGGACATGCGGGCGCTGCGAGCCTCGGACGCGCCCGAGGCGGCACAGGCGATCAGGCTCTTCATCCACCGCATCCTGCGCGAGATCGGCGCGCTGGCCGCCGTGATGGGCGGCATCGACGGCATCGTCTTCACCGCCGGCATCGGCGAGAATGACGCCGCCACCCGCACCGAGGTCGCCGCCGGCTGCGCCTGGCTGGGGGCAGAGATCGACCCGGCGAAAAACGCCGCCCGCCAGACCGAGCTTTCCACTCCCGCCTCGCGGATCCGCCTGATGATGATCCCCACCGACGAAGAGTTGAACATCGCGAAATCGACAATCGGACTGGTCGCGGCACAAACCCGCGCCATCTGACCGCCGATCACAGGAGCACCGTCATGACAGCATCAGCAAAAGAGATCGGCACGCTGCTGGCCGGCAAGCGCGGCCTTGTCATCGGCATCGCCAATGACCAGTCGATTGCCTGGGGCTGCGCCAAGGCGTTCCACGCCCTGGGCGCCGAGGTCGCCGTCACCTATCTGAACGAAAAGGCCAGACCCCATGTCGAGCCGCTGGCCCGCCAGATCGAGGCGCCCCTGCTCCTGCCGCTGGATGTCCTGCAGGACGGCCAGATCGAGGCGGTATTCGAGCGGATCACGCAAGCCTGGGGGCATCTGGACTTCGTGCTGCATTCCATCGCCTATTCCCCGAAAGAGGCCTTGGGCGGGCGCGTCGTCGATGTCGAAAAGCCCGGCTTCCTGACCACGATGGATGTTTCGTGCTGGTCCTTCATCCGCACCGCGCATCTGGCCGAGCCCTTGATGAAGAACGGCGGCACGCTGTTCACCATGAGCTATTACGGCGCGCAGGCGGTGGTCGAGAATTACAACATCATGGGCGTCGCCAAGGCCGCGCTGGAATCGGCGGTGCGCTATATCGCCGCCGAGCTGGGTCCCAAGGGCATCCGCGTCCACGCGATTTCGCCGGGGCCGCTGGCGACGCGGGCCGCCTCGGGCATCCCGGAATTCGACGAATTGCTGGACAAGGCCCGCGCGAAAGCCCCCGCGCGCAGCCTTGTCAGCATCGAGGATGTCGGCATGGCGACCGCCTTTCTGGCTCATGACGCCGCGCGGCTGATCACCGGCGATACGCTGTTCATCGACGGCGGCTATCACATCATAGATTGACCCGCCCGGGACTGCCGGTCCCTGATGGGAGCCATCCGCGAGGCGTTCCCCGCGGCCGGTCTTCGGCTGCAGGGCGCTGCCCGCCTTATGGAAAGAACGCAAAACAGGATCGGCAGGAGGTCTGGCGCGTCTATGCCAGGCTGGTGCGCATGCTGGATCATTGCGTCGGCGAAATCGTCGCAAGGCTGAAATCCGAGGGGCTTTACGACGATGCGGTGATCCTGTTCAGCACCGATCTCGACGATTTTCTGACCGCATATCCCGCAGCGCCCGCCGCCTGAGTTCCCATCCCTGACGGCGCCGCACCGGCCTGAGCAGCCTTGCCCCGACAAAAGAACCGCCATGCCATTCCACCCGCCCATGCCAAGGACATGGATGCAGAAAGCCTGCGCGGCGGTTTTCTGGCGCAAGGCGTCTTTGCCGAAGGTTAGATCGGGCTGGTCCCTACCCCGATGCCGACCGCGTCGCGCGGTGCTTGAAACAGGTGGTCAGCGCCCGGTCGGCGGGGCGAAATGCGCCAGCTGCGCGGCATGGGCGCGCTGAAAGGCCGGGCGCGCCGTCATCCGCGCCACATAATCGCTCAGCACCGGATAATCCGCCAGCGCGTCAAGGCTTTGCGCGATGCGCAGCACCTCGGTCAGCATGATGTCGGCGATGGTGAAGCGTCCGGCGGCGATGAAGTCGCGCCCCTCCAGCACCGTCGAAAGCTGGCCCAACCGGTCCCGCAGGCGCGGCAGGGCACGTTCGGCGGCCTGCGCATCCCGGTCGAAGATCCGCGCGAGCGCAAGGGCCATCACCGCCGGTTCCAGCGTGTTCAGGCTGGCGATCAGCCATTGCTGGGTTTCGGCGCGGGGGGCGGGACTTTTCGGCAAAAGCGTCCCGGCGCGCTCACCCAGATAAAGCAGGATCGCGCCGCTTTCAAAGACCGACAGATCGCCGTCACGCAGGATCGGCACCTGGCCAAAGGGCTGGCGCGCGAAATGTTCGGGGGTCTTTTCGCGCACGCTGGTGGTCTCGATGCTGTAATCCAGCCCGGCCTCGGCGCAGGCCCAGCGCGGGCGCAGGTCGCGGACATAGCCGATGGCAAAATCGGGCACCCAGTCATAGGTGGTGATGACAAGGCTCATGGCATCTCCTTTGCTTGCAAGTCGGGGCCCGTGCTGGCGGCGCCAGCGCCGCCAGCACGGTCATTCGCACCGTCATTCGCTATGATGCAGCGGCCCGACGATGGCGAAATGCGCGCCCTGCGGGTCGCGGATCACGGCAATATGGGCCGGGCCAGGCACCTCGACGGGACCGTGCAGCACCGTGCCGCCGGCATCGGTAATGCGGGTCATCGCCGCCTTGACGCCGTTCACACCGAAATAGGGCAGCCAGCAGGGTTGCGGCGCATTGCCCAGCCCCATCATGCCGCCGATATCGGTGCCCTGCCACGCGAACAGCTGATAAGTGCCCATCCCGTCCATGTCGACGGCCCGGGATCTGGTCCAGCCAAACAGCGCCGCATAGAAATCAAAGCCCGTGGCGGGATCGGTGCTCATCAGCTCGATCCAGTTGCCATGGCCGTCCTTGCGCTGATTCCACGCGCCCGCCTCGACCGGCGGGTTCGGGTCCATCGGCGCGGGTTCAAGCAAGCCAAAGGCCGCGCCCTGCGGGTCGGCCGCGATGGCAAAGCGACCGGTCCCGGGAACATCGGCGGGCTCGCGAAAGATCATGCCGCCCAGCGACCTGATTTTCACCGCCGCCGCGTCGATATCGTCAACGTCCAGATAGATCATCCATGCCGGCGGCATGCCGACGACATCAGCCGGCATCTCCATGGCGCCGGCGATCATGTCGCCGTCAAGGCTGGCCAGATGATAGGTCATGCCCTCCATGCCGGCATCGGCAAAGTTCCAGCCAAAGACCGTGCTGTAAAAGGTCGTGGCCGCCGCCAGCGCGCCCTTGTCGGTCGCCAGCTCGAACCAGCAGGGTTTTCCGTGATACATCGCAGTTTCTCCTAGCAATCGGTCATGCCGTGGCTGACCATCCAGCTGGTGCCGAAACGGTCGGCGCACATGCCAAAGCCCTTGGCGAAAAAGGTCGGGCCGTAAGGCATGATGACCGTCCCGCCATCGGCCAGCGTGTCGAAAAGCTGCCGCGCCGAGGCGTCATCCGCCCGCGTGACCGAGATCGAGACCCCGGCCTGAGGCACGCCGCCATATTGCGGCGGCATGTCGGCACCCATCAGGACGCCGTCCGGGGTCACGATCTGGGCATGCATCAGCCAGCCCTTCTGTTCGGGTGTCAATTCCGGGGCCTGCGCATCGGCGGGGATTTCGGAAAACGGGCTGGTCTCGGGCTTGGCGCCAAAGACCTTGCCGTAAAAGGCGAAAGCCTCGGCGCATTGGCCCTGAAAGGACAGATAGGGAACGAAGGGCATGGCGATCTCCTCAGGCTTTGACATCCACGATGGGCGCAAAGCCGCCCCACATCATCCGCATGCCGTCAAAGGGCATCTCGCCCATGTTCTGCATGTCGGGATCCTCCATCATCGAGGCGAAGGCCGCGTCGGCGGTGGCCCGGTCCGGCCATTCGATCCATGAAAAGACCACGGTTTCATCGTCCTTGGCCTTGGTCGCCATGTAGAAATCGGTGACCTTGCCATGGGGCACATCCTCGCCCCAGGCCTCGATCATGCGCAGCGCGCCGCGCTTTTGAAAGACAGGCCATGATTTGACGGCATGATCGGCATAGGCCTGCTTGTTCGCAGTCGGGACAGCCAGCAGGAATCCGGAATAATAGGTCATGTGTTTTCTCCTCCATATTATGGCACGAAAAGCACCGATGCGACCTAGCGTGGCGCTTGTAGTAGCAAAAAGCAACTGATAATATCAAAACATGACTGACGCCGGCAAAATCTCGCGCCTCCGCTATGACGAGGGCTGCCTGGGCGCCCACGCCCTGAACCTCATCGGCGACCGCTGGGCGCTGTTGGTGGTGCGCGAACTTATGTTTGAACCCAAGCGCTTCCAGATGCTGCGCGCGGGCCTGCCGGGCATCACCGCCAGCGTGCTGACGCAAAGGTTGGCGCAACTGGTGCAGGTGGGCGTGGTCAGCCATGACGCGGTGCTGGGGATCTATGCGCTGACCGATCAGGGCCGTGCCCTGCATCCGGTGCTGACCGAACTCTGCCGCTGGGCGCTGATGATGCCGGGGCACGACCCGTCGAAATTCATCAGCATTTCGGCGCTGATGATCTCGATCTCGGCGACGGTGGATGCGGGCCGCGCGGCCGGATCGCCGCTGCGCGCCGCCTTCCTTTCGGGACATGAGGGGTTCGAGGTCACGCTGTCACGCCTTGGCGCGCCGCAGGTCAGGGCCGCGCGCGCGCCGCAGGGGGATTTCCTGCTGAAGGGCAGCGGCAATGCGCTGGCCGCCGCGATCTATGGCCCGGGTCCGCAGACGCTGGCCTCATTGGGCAAGATCACCCTGCACGGCGACGTGGCCGCCGCGCAGGCTTTCGCCGATCTCTTCAGCTTGATGCCTCAGATCAGGTCCAGCAGCGAATCGCCCGAGGAAATCGAGCAGGCTCCCGGCGATTCCTCGACCTGAAGTTCCGTGACCACGCCATCCGTGACCAGCATCGCATAGCGCTTCGAGCGGCCATTGACCCAGCCGTCACCCACGATGTTCATGCCAAGCGCCTTGGTATAGCTGCCATCGGCATCGGCCAGAACCTCGATCCCTGCCGCCGAGGCGCCGGTATCGCTGGCCCATGCACCGGCGACAAAGGGGTCGTTCACGGTGATGCAGACCACGCGCGAGACGCCCCGCTCGCGGAACTTGTCGGCATTCTTCACGAAGCTGGGCATATGCGCGTTCGAGCAGGTCGGCGTATAGGCGCCCGGCACGGCAAAGATCGCCACCCGGCCCTGCGCCAGATCGGCCGCATCCAGCGGCGCGGGGCCGTTCGCGCCGGGTTTCAGCAACTGGCCTGCGGGCAGCTTGTCGCCTTTGGAAATGGACATGTGCGTTTCTCCGTGAATTGCATCGTCGTGGGGCCGACTATAGGCTGCGGCGCGCAGGCAGACCAGCGAGGGCAGAAAATGAACATCGTGATCCTGGGCGCGGGACAGGCTGCGGCCTCGCTGGCGGCAAAACTGCGCGCGCTGGGGCACAAGGGCGGGATCACCGTGATCGGCGAGGAACCCGTCGCCCCCTATCAGCGCCCGCCTTTGTCCAAGGCCTATCTGCTGGGCGAAATGGACGAGGAGCGGCTGACGCTCCGCGCCCCGGAATGGTGGGCGGAAAACGGCATCGGCCTGCGGCTGGGCGAGCGCGTGACCGGGATAGACCCGGCGTCCAGAACCGTCACCACCGACAAGGGCAGCCATGCCTATGACGCTTTGGCGCTGACCCTTGGCGCGACGCCCCGCCGCCTGCCCGCCGCCATGGGCGGGCACCTGCCCGGCGTCAACGTGGTGCGCAACATCGCCGATATCCAGACCGCGAAACCCATGCTGCTGCCCGGTCGCCGTCTGGTGGTGATCGGCGGCGGCTATATCGGGCTTGAGGCCGCCGCCGTCGCCCGAAAGCTGGGACTGGAGGTCACGCTGGTCGAGGCCGCGCCCCGCATCCTTGGCCGCGTCGCCGCGCCCGAGACCGCCGACATGATCCGCGACCTGCACCGCGATCACGGCGTTGACATCATCGAAGGCACCGGCATCGCCCGCATCACCGGCACCGATGCGGCGGACGGGGTCGAACTGTCGGATGGCCGCCACCTGCCCGCCGATCTGGTCGCCTGCGGCATCGGCATCAGCCCCGAAACCGCGCTGGCCGAGGCGGCCGGGCTGGTGATCGACAACGGCATCGCCACCGACGCGCAGGGCCGGACCTCGGACCCGGCAATCTGGGCGGCCGGGGATTGCGCCAGCTTTGCAGTCCCGGGCGGGCGAATGCGGCTGGAAAGCGTCGGCAACGCCATCGACATGGCCGAGGCGGTGGCAGCCAACATCCTTGGCGCCGGGGCCGATTACGTCCCGAAACCGTGGTTCTGGTCAGATCAGTTCGACGCCAAATTGCAGATCGCCGGGCTGAATGCCGGCTATGACCGAGTGGTGACGCGGCCCGGAACAGGGACGCATTCCGGCTCGGTCTGGTATTTCCGCGAAGGGCGGCTGATCGCTGTGGACGCGCTCAATGACGCCCGCGCCTATATGATCGGCAAGCGACTGATCGAGGGCGGCAAGTCGCCATCCCCCGAGGCCGTCGCCGGGGCCGCCGACCTCAAGGCGCTGATGTGATGCGCATCGTCGGCGGCAATCTGCGCGGGCTGAAACTGGCCGATGTCGGGGCGGGCGATCCTGCGGCGCATCTGCGCCCGACGACCGACCGGGTGCGCGAGGCGATCTTCAACCTGCTGATCAACGGCACCCATGGCAATCCAATCCCCGGCGCAAGGGTTCTGGACCTGTTTGCCGGCACCGGCGCGCTGGGCCTTGAGGCGCTGTCGCGCGGCGCCGCCCGCGTGGCCTTTGTCGATGACGGCGTGGCGGCGCGGGCGCTTTTGCGCACCAATATCGAGAAAGCTCGCGCCATGGGCGTCACCGATGTCTGGCGCCGCGACGCCACCCGGCTGGGTGAAAATCGCGGCGCGGGCTACGGGCTGGTGTTTCTGGACCCGCCCTATGGCAAGAGCCTGGGCGAAAAGGCCATGGCGGATGTCATCTCGGGCGGCTGGCTTGCCCCCGGCGCCATGGTGGTCTGGGAGGAATCGACGCCCCCTGCCCCGGTCGCCGGCCTGACCCGGATCGACCAGCGCAAATATGGCGACACCGTGGTCACGCTGTTGCGCGCCGATCCCGCCTAGGTGGCGCGATCAAGCTTGGTGGACAGGTGGATCAGGCTCTCGCTGGACTTCACACCGCTCAAACCGCCGATCTGATCAAGCACATCGTCAAGCTGGCTGGTCGAAGTGGCGGCCAGTTGCAGCAAAAGGTCGACCCGGCCGCTGGTCGTATGGATGCGCTCGACCTCGGGCAGGCTGCGCAACCGGGTCAGGATGGCGGCCTGCGCCCGCGGCTCGATATTCAGCAGGCAGGTGGCGCGGATGCGTTGCTCGCGCGCAGAATCGCCCAGCCGCAGGGTATATCCGGCAATGGCGCCCGAGGTTTCCAGCCGCTCCAGCCGCGCCTGCACGGTGGATCGCGCCACCTTCAGCCGCCGCGCCAGCACCGCCACCGACATGCGCGCATCCTGCGCCAGATGGGCCAGAATGCCCCGGTCAAGCTCGTCCACGTCCCCACCCGTCATATTGCCGAAATTTTCGGCATATTAACCGGGCTTGCGGCCAATTCCACCCTTTTTCGGTGCTTCAATCGGAACGCGCAGCGCGCAGACTTATACTCCAAGACACGCGAACTGGAAGGACATGCCGATGGGACTGACCGAGGGCCGAGGGCCCAAGACCGTCTGGGCCAACCCCGCCGAGATCATCCGCAGCCTTGCGCCGGAAAACCCGGTGATGGCTTTTGCCCCGTCTGTCCTGCGCGCCACCGCGCAGCGCTTCATTCAGGGCTTTCCGGGCCTCGTGACCTATGCCGTCAAGTCGAACCCCGACGAGGCCGCGATCCGCACGCTGGCCGCCGCCGGCATTCAGGGCTTTGACGTGGCCTCCCCCTATGAGATCGACCTGATCGGCCGCCTTGCCCCCAATGCCGCGCGCCATTACCACAACCCCGTCCGCTCGCGCGCCGAGATCGCCCACGGGGTCGAGGCCGGCATCAAGGCCTGGTCGGTGGACAGCCACTCGGAACTGGAAAAGCTGTTCGCCCGTGTCCCCGCCGAGGGCTGCGAAATCTCGCCCCGCTTCAAGCTGCCGGTTCTGGGTGCGGCCTATGATTTCGGCTCGAAATTCGGCGCTTCGCCCGAGACGGCGGCGGAACTGCTGCGCGCTGTCGCGGATCGCGGCTATATCCCGTCGCTGACCTTCCACCCCGGCACACAATGCACCGATC
>JAGPGI010000304.1 GCA_018056045.1 Paracoccus sp. (in: a-proteobacteria) | reverse complement strand
GGCTTTTATCTGTCCGGGCATCCGCTGGACGACTATCAGCCCGCGCTTCGGCGCAAGAATGTGCAGACGCTGGCTGAGGTGACGCAGGCCGCGCAGGACGGTGCGCTGGTCGCCTCATTGGCGGGGACGGTCGCGCATCGGCAGGAAAAGAAATCGGCGCGCGGCACCCGTTTCGCCTTTGTCGGCTTGTCCGACCCGACCGGGCTTTACGAGGTCACGGTGTTTTCCGACACGCTGGACGCGCATCGCCAGCATCTTGAACCGGGCGAGAATGTCGTCTTGCAGGTGCAGGTCGAACCCTCGGGCGAACAGGTCAAGCTGCTGGCGCGCGGGGTCACGCCGCTGGACCAGTTCGTGGCCGATGCGGGCGCAAACCGGCTGGCTGTCGAGATCACCGGGCTGGACGCGGTGCCGGGCATTGCCGCGGCGTTGGCGCGCATTCAGGCGGAAATCCGGGCGCCGTCCCGCGCCTGCGGGCCGATTGCGCTGCGGCTCAAGGATGGCGACGATCTGGTCGATGTCGAGATCGCCTCGGATGCGCCGCTGACCACGCCGGCGCGGCAGGCACTGCGCGCTGTGCCGGGCGTCCTCGAGGTTCTGGAAGAATAGTCATTGGCACTGCCCCTGGATCAGTGCTTTAGTCCGGTCAGGTTTCTTTGCGTTTAACGATCAGGAGATTACATGCGATCGCCTTTCATCAATCAGGGCACGGTCCCGTCAAATGACGGCGCGGTAACGCGCTATGTCTCGCAGGAGGTCGTGGGCAAGGCGTGGTACAATCCCGCAAAGCCGGTGATCTTCGTCAATGGCATGCAGAACTCCGGCGCCGATCACCAGAAAAGCGGTCTCGAGCTGTCGGTGATGATCGGCGCGCCCGTCCATGGCGTCTATAACCAGTCGACCGGCTTTTTCAGCGATGTGTTCCAATGTATCACCGACAAGCTGCGCCTTGCCGGCATTCAGGCGGAAAAGGCCGGCGGCCAGACCGATTGGTACAAGACCGTCGAGGCGCTCTACCAGCTGGAGCGCAAGCGCAGTCCCGGCCTGACCAAGGATGATTTCGTCTATGGCATGCTTGGCTCGAACGAGGCGACCAAGGCGCTTTACGCGCTGCTGGTCGGCACGCCCGGCGGGATGCTGGGGGCGCCGATCTATGCCCATAGCCAGGGCAACCTGATCACCTCGAACGCGCTGACCGGGGTCATGCTGGCGCGTGGCCCGGCGGCGATTGCCGGGATCGAGGTGCACAGCTTTGGTTCGCCCGCGCGCAGTTGGCCGGCGGGGCTGAGGCGGCAAAGCTATTCCTTTACCTTTGACATGGTGGCGTTTCTGGACCTGCGCGGCGACTGGAACAGCTCTTCGGTCGGCTATCGCGGCTCTCATGGGCCGAACCCGTTCACCCATGGCTTTCTGTATTACGCCGCCCATGATCCCGAATTCGTCATCAACCGCTTTCGCATCGGCGGCTGGGGCATGACCTTCAACATGGATGAAAAGGGGCTGGCGAAATTCTGCGCGGGACTGGGCAATAACACCAAGCGGCTGCGCAGCATCTTCGACCGGCTGGAAAAGCACCATGATTCCGACAGCGACGATGTGGCGGTGCACTATGTCGAGGCGTTGACCGATCAGCAACTGGGGGCCCTGCAGACCACCGATCCGGTTTTCGTCCAGCAACTGATCCGGCTCTTGAAGGACGGCTTTGTCGCCGGGGACGAGCGCCGCGCCATCGACCGGCTGAAGGCCGTACAGGCCATGGCCTGAGAACGGCCAGCGGGACGAGATGGAACAAGGGCGCCCGGTGGGGCCCTTGTTGGTTTGCGGCCTGAGATTTCTCAGATCGGGGCGAAGCGTCGTTTCAGCTTCCGGCAGATCCGGTAATCCTCATCCAGCAGGATGCGCAGATTGCGGCGCGCGAGGTCCGACAAGGGCGGGCCAAAGACCGCTTCGGGGTTTTCATAGCTCTGTTTGTAATCGGCCTTGTCGCGCGGGATCACGATCTGCTGTTCAAGATAGCGGCTGTCCATAAGGCCGGCGAAACGCTGCAGGTCGCGGGCGAAGTTCTCGGTCTCGCACAGGAAGGTGCGATCCAGCGGCAGCGCCTTGACAACATCCTCGGGCAGATACCATGCCGGCCCCATGCCCATATGGCCAAAGCGGGCGAATTCCAGCGCGCGCTCGGCCCTTTCGCCGTTCTCGGAACTCAGCGCGCAGGCCAGCGTGTCCGCGTCGGTGAATTCCTCGAAATGGACCCGGTAGACCAGCTCCTTGACCCGTCCGGCCAGATAAAGCGCGTGCTTGTCCCAGTTGAAGGCCGAGACGAAGCGCGCGATCGGATCGCGCAGCGTGACCAGATAGATGAAATCCTCGGCCTTGCTGGCCAGCGTGTCGCGGATGATCTGGCCGGCGGTGCGCGTATGCATCTCATACATGACATAGCGATCGGTCAGCGCCTGAGCCAGCGACAGGATCACGCTGCTGCCGGCGCATTTGCCGACATGAACGAAGACGATCCGGGTCTGGTTCGGCGCGATCATCTCGTCATAGGGCGTGTTCATCGTGATCCGGATGGGCCCGCCCGTGGGAATCGGGGCCGGTCCGGGCAGCGTCTCTGGCGAGTCTGACGGCATGGTCGGAGCGGACATCCTGAGCGTGGTTCGAGGCTGGCTTGCTGCCTTGAAAGCTACATCCGGGGGCGTCGGCTCGCAAGTCTGCGGGCGGGCGCATATACAGATATGTAGCCGGCCGGAAATGGAAAAAGGGCGCGGTGACAGGACCGCGCCCTTTGAAATCAGTGTGCGACCCGATCAGTTGCGGGCTTTGTCGACCATCTTGCCCTTGGAGATCCAGGGCATCATGCCGCGCAGCTTCTCACCGACCTTTTCGATCTGGTGCTCGTCATTGATGCGCCGGGTGGCCTTGAAGAAGGGCTGGCCGACGGTGTTTTCTTGCATGAAGTCGCGCACGAACTTGCCGGTCTGGATGTCGGTCAGGACTTCCTTCATGCGGCGCTTGGTTTCCTCGTAGGGAAGGATGCGCGGGCCCGACACGTATTCGCCATATTCGGCGGTGTTCGAGATCGAGTAGTTCATGTTGGCGATGCCGCCTTCATAGATCAGGTCGACGATCAGCTTCACTTCGTGCAGGCATTCGAAATAGGCCATTTCCGGCTCGTAGCCAGCCTCGACCAGGGTTTCGAAGCCCATGCGGATCAGTTCGACCAGACCGCCGCACAGGACCGCCTGCTCGCCGAACAGGTCGGTTTCGCATTCCTGACGGAAGTTCGTCTCGATGATGCCCGAGCGGCCGCCGCCGATGGCCGAGCAATAGCTCAGGCCGATATCCATGGCCTTGCCGGTCGCGTCCTGATGGACGGCCACCAGACAGGGGACGCCGCCGCCCTTGACATATTCGCCGCGCACGGTGTGGCCGGGGCCTTTGGGCGCCATCATGATCACGTCGACGCCGGGCTTGGGCTCGATCAGGCCGAAATGCACGTTCAGGCCATGGGCGAAGGCGATCGCCGCGCCTTCGCGCAGGTTGTCATGGACGTATTTCTTGTAGGTCTCGGCCTGCAGCTCGTCGGGCATGGTGAACATGACCAGATCGGCCCATGCGGCGGCTTCGGCGATGCCCATGACCTTGAGGCCCTCGGCTTCGGCTTTCTTGGCCGAGGCCGAACCCGGACGCAGCGCGACGACGACGTTCTTGGCGCCGGAATCGCGCAGGTTCAGCGCATGGGCATGGCCCTGGCTGCCATAGCCGATCATGGCGATCTTCTTGTCCTTGATCAGGTTCACATCGCAATCGCGATCATAGTAAACGCGCATCAGCGTCTCTCCTTTGTTCGATGGGGAGGTTCTAGCAAAGCCGCCGCGCCAGTTTTGTGCAATCTTCGCGATTTCTCTGGAAAATTGCTAATGATCATGCCAATAACTGCGACGAGGTGAAAAAATCATGCCTGATGCCACGGATCGCCGCATTCTGCGCCAGCTTCTGGCCGATCCCGGCATCGCCAATGCCGATCTGGCCGAGCGGGCAGGGGTGACACCTGCCAGCCTGTGGCGGCGGCTTGAGCGGATGCGGGAAACCGGCGTCATCCGCAGCAT
>JAGPGI010000303.1 GCA_018056045.1 Paracoccus sp. (in: a-proteobacteria) | reverse complement strand
GTTTCCGACCGCGCCCATCGGCTCGGTCCATAAACTGATGGAACGCACCGGGCTTTCGATCCCGGATATCGACCTGTGGGAGGTGAACGAGGCTTTTGCCGTCGTCGCCATGGCTGCCATGCGCGACCTTGGCCTGCCCCATGACATCGTCAATGTGAATGGCGGCGCCTGCGCCTTGGGCCATCCCATCGGCGCATCCGGTGCGCGGGTCATGGTCACGCTGCTGAACGCGCTGGAAACCAACGGGCTGAGCCGTGGCGTCGCCTCGCTCTGCATCGGCGGCGGCGAGGCCACAGCCATCGCCATCGAAAGGCTGAGCTGATGATCTTGACCGAGGAACAGGAACAGATTCGCGACATGGCGCGGGAATTCGCCCGCGACGTGCTGGCCCCCGGCGCCGCCGCCCGCGACCACGACCACGCTTTCCCGCGTGCGGAACTGACCCGGATGGGGGAACTTGGCTTCCTTGGCATGCTGGTCCCCGAGGCGCATGGCGGCTCTGACACCGGCGTCGTCGCCTATGCCCTGGCGCTTGAGGAAGTCGCGGCGGCCGATGGCGCCTGCTCGACGATCATGTCGGTGCATTCCTCGGTCGGTTGCGTGCCGATCCTGAAATACGGCACCGAGGATCAAAAAGCGCGCTTCCTGCCGCGCCTTGCCTCGGGTGAATGGATCGGCGGCTTCGCCCTGACCGAGCCGCAGGCGGGATCGGATGCGTCCTCGCTGAAGACGCGGGCGCGGCGCGAGGGCGATCATTACGTCATCGACGGCGCGAAGCAGTTCATCACCTCGGGCAAGAACGGCAAGGTGGTGATCGTCTTTGCCGTCACCGACCCCGATGCCGGCAAGAAGGGCATCACTGCCTTTATCGTGCCGACCGACACCCCCGGCTATGAGATCGTCAGCGTCGAGCACAAGCTGGGCCAGCATGCCTCCGACACCTGCGCGCTGGCCTTCACCAATATGCGCGTGCCGGTCGAGAACCGTCTCGGCGACGAAGGGCAGGGCTACAGGATCGCGCTGGCCAATCTCGAAGGCGGCCGCATCGGCATCGCCGCGCAGGCGGTGGGCATGGCGCGCGGCGCCTATGAGGCGGCCCTGGCCTATGCCCGCGATCGCATCACCTTTGGCCGCCCGATCATCGAACATCAGGCGGTGGCCTTCAAACTGGCCGACATGGCGACGCAGATCGACGCCGCCCGCCTGATGGTCCTGCGCGCGGCCCAACTGCGCGAGGCCGGAAAGCCCTGCCTGACCGAGGCCAGCATGGCCAAGCTTTTCGCCTCGGAAATGGCGGAAAAGGTCGTCTCGGACGCGATCCAGATCCATGGCGGCTACGGCTATCTGCGCGACTACCCGGTCGAGCGCATCTATCGCGACGTCCGCGTCTGCCAGATCTACGAAGGCACCAGCGAGGTGCAGCGCCTCGTCATCGCCCGCGGCCTCTAAAGCCCCCCTCCCGGGCTTCTTTCATGCCGAAATATCCCGGGGGAACGCCCCGCCGGCCCCGTCAAGGGGCAGGCGGGGCGTGGGGGCAGAGCCCCCGGCCAACCGCGCCCTCAGCCTGCCCCGTTCCTAGCGTGCCCGTTCCTAGCGTGCTTCGTTCACCACCCGGATCTGGGTGAATTCGGCCAGCCCTTCCTCGGCGAATTCCACCCCCAGCCCGGATTGCTTGGCGCCGCCAAAGGGCATGTTCGGCCCGAAATCCAGATGCTTGTTGATCCAGACCGTGCCGCTTTCGATGCGCTCGGCAACGCTACGCGCCAGATCGCGATCCTCGCCCCAGACCGAGCCGCCAAGCCCCAGATCCAGCCCGTTCGCACTGGCGACCGCAGCCTCGATATCGTCAAAGCGGATCACCGGCAGGATCGGGCCGAACTGTTCCTCATCGACGATGCGGTCGCCATCCTTCACATCGGCGACGATGGTGGGGGCGATGAAATAGCCCGGACCACCCGCGACCTCGCCACCGGCCAGAATGCGGCCCTCGGCACGGGCGGCGTCCAGATAGCCGCGAACCTTGTCGAACTGCATGCGGTTCTGCAGCGGGCCGATGGTCACGCCCTGTTCCAGCCCGTCGCCCATCACCGCCTCGCGCGCCAGCGAGGCCAGCCTTTCGCAGACCTCGTCATAGATGGAATCGTGGACATAGGCGCGCTTGATCGCCAGGCAGACCTGTCCCGCGTTCAGAAAGGCCCCGGCAAACAGCCCCGGCGCCACCTTGGCCGGATCCGCGCCCGGCAGCACGATGGCCGCGTCATTGCCCCCCAGCTCCAGCGTCAGCCGCTTGATGGTCGAGGCGGCGCTGGCCATGATCTTCTGTCCGGTCGCGGTCGAGCCGGTAAAGGAAATCTTCGCCACGTCGGGATGGGTGGTCAGCTCTGCCCCCAGATCGTTCTGGTCGGTGACGATGTTGACAACGCCGGCCGGCAACACCTCGGCCATGATCTCGCCCAGCTTCAGCGTGGTCAGCGGCGTAGTCGGTGCGGGCTTCACCACCATGGTATTGCCGGCCAGCAGCGCCAGCGGCAGCTTGAAGGCCACGATCAGCACCGGAAAATTCCACGGGATGATCGCCGCCACCACGCCCAGGGGCTTGCGGAACTGCCGCACGAGGCGGCTTTCATTGTCCTCGATCACCTTCACCGGCAGGTCATAGCCGGCCAGATGGCGGATGAAGGCGCAGGTATAGGCAATCTCGGCCTGCGCCTCGGGCAGGGGCTTGCCCTGCTCCTGCGTTAGCAGCCGGGCCAGCGCCTCGGCCTCGGCCTCGATGCGGTCGGCCAGCGTCAGGATCAGCGCCCGGCGATCCTCGATCGGGCGCGCGGCCCAGCCGGGGAACGCGGCCTTGGCGGCGGCGACGGCGGCATCGAGCTGCGCCTTCGAGGCGCGGGGCGCCAGCGCCAGAACCTGTTCATGGGCAGGGTTCACGACCTCCATGGTCATGTCGCCCGGAACCAGCCGGCCGTCGATCAATAGTCGGTATTCGGTCATCTTTCCCTCCCGATTGGATCGGGAAATCCTGCGGCCAAGGGGCGGACGATTCTTGCCAGATCCGGCCAAAGACGGGTATGGGCGCGAAATCTGGCCGGAAATGTCAAATTCGGCCGCCGGCGTCCGGACCGATGAATTCCGTGAAAGCGGCTGTTTTGTAACGGGTTTATGGCTGGCGCGCGCCGCGCCGCCATGGCCTGTGCCGGTTTGCGGAAATGGCGCGCGCCTGTGCTACACTTTGTCGCAACAGGGAAACAGCCGGGCCAAGGCGCGCCATAACCGCCAGCCCGCACAGCCACGGGACATCCCATGCAGACGTCATGGATTCGCGGAGCCGTCGCCTTCATGCTTCTGGGACCAGAGGCCGACGCCGCGCATGCGCCGGCCGAATCCTCCATGTCGCTGCACAGTTTCGTCAGCCGCCTCGAAGACGAGCGCGCGGCCAGCGGCGACAGCCTGCGCTCATGGCGCTCGGGCGAGTCGCTGCCGCTGACCGGCATCGGCATCCTGGGCGAGGCCATCGCCCCGCGCCGCACCCTGGGCGAGGCCTTGCGCATCTTCACCCGCGGCTTTCCGATCCTGCAATCGAACAGCGCCATCTCGCTGGAGGTGAGCGGCGACGAGGCGCATGTCTCCTACCGCGTCCTTGACCCGCGCATCTGGCCGCGCCGCGCCGATGCCGAACTGACCTTGGGCCTGATCCGGGGCATCTGCGACCGCTATGCCGTCCCGCGCGAGGCGATTCAGGATCTGTGCTTTGAACATCAGCCCGACCGCGACCTGCGCCATCTGGCCCGCCATCTGGGCCGCAACCCGCGTTTCGGTCAGGACGAGAACCGCATCACCTTCTCGGCCCGGGTGCTGTCCCATCCCCTGCGCCATGACGTGGTGGGGGATGCGGTGGCGACGGCGAAAAATCTGGATCTGGCGCTGACCGAACTGCGCCGCCAGACCCCGGTGTCGCAGCGCGTCCATCAGATGATCCTGTCGCAGATGGAGCGGGGCGCGATCAATCAGGCCCATGTCGCGGCGCAGCTTGGCATGTCCGAACGCTCGTTGCGCCGTGCCCTGGCGGTCGAGGGGCAGCCCTTTCATTCCATCCTCGAGGAATGCCGGCGCACGCATGGTTTCGCGC
>JAGPGI010000302.1 GCA_018056045.1 Paracoccus sp. (in: a-proteobacteria) | reverse complement strand
GATCACCAGCTGCGCGTCATCGGCCTGCACCATGCCGAGGTCCGCAAAATCGCTGCGGCGGGCCAGGAGGTGCTTGACCACAACCGCGCGATTCTGGTCCGCGCGATCCATGAGGCGAACGCGCGGCTGGGCGAGCCCGACCCCGCCTATGATCGCATCTGCGAGCTGGCCACCGGCGAGCGCGCGGTGATCGGACGCGCCGAGACCCAGCGCCGCATCCGCGCCATGGCCGGCAAGACCGAGCGTCCGGTCCTGTATCTGCGCGGCGCCCCGCGCAGCGGCAAGACCTTTTCGGCCGAGCTGCTGCGCGACTCCGTCGAGGCCGGGCAGCATGTCATCGTCAGCCTGTCACCCTCGGCGCTGCCGCCCTCGGCCCGCGATCTGGCGACGCGGATCCTTGATCGCGCCGGCGCCCGACCCGAGCAGATCGCCGCCCTGCCCCAGCCCGAAAACCCGCAAGGCACCGATGCGGCATGGCTCACCTCGCGGCTGTTTCCGGATTTCCGCAAAACGCTTTACGACCTGCTGCAAAGCGGCACCGCACCTTCGCGCCTGCTGTGGCTGGTGCTGGACCAGCTGGGTCAGGGCGATATCCCGCAAACCTCGGCGCGGGATTTTCTGGACCTGCTTTACGCCGAGGCGCAGCGCAGCGACCGGATCCGGGTGTTGCTGATCGGGCTTTCCGCGCCGCTGCCGGGCCTTGATCCGCTCAGGGCCGCGACCGAGGACATCGCCGCCCCCGACAATATCGACCAGCAGGATATCGAGACCTGCATCGCCCATCTGCTGACCAGCCGCGGCATCGCCCCCCTGCCCGATGAGATCCGCCGCCACGGCCAGCTGATCCAGGCCGCCGCCGACCTTCTGGCCGAAACCGGCGCCAGCCGGCCCCGGCTGGAACGGCTGTCGGATGTGCTGGCCGGGATCTATCTGAAAGCCGCGAGGAGCTGGACATGATGCGGGGCGCGCTGCCCGACGAGGTGCTGATCCGGGCCGCCGTTCTGGGCGTCTTCGACCCGCGCGATCTGCTTGACGCCGGGCGCGAGGACCACGCGCGAAGTCTCGCCGAGCTGGCAGCGCTGTCGGTCGAAACCGCCTTCGGGCCGGATTGGCTCTGGTCGCTGACCGAGGATGCGCGGCGCGCGGGCCTTGCCCTGCTGCCGCCCCCCGGCCCCGCACGCCGCGCGCATCTTGCCGCGACCCGGCCGCGCGAGGGCGATGAGCTTGGCCGCGCCGCCCTCGACCTGCTCGCACCCGGCCCGCGTCCCGATTTGCGCCGGTTGCTGGCCGGCCGCACCACCAGCCTGCCCGATGACCGGCTGATCGCGCTCTTCAAGATGCTGGAGCTGATCGGCTCGTCCGGGATCGCCCTGCCCGACTGGCTCGCGGATGGCGATGCAAGGCGGCGTCTGCAGCACGCGATCATGCAGCGGCGCACGGCAAAGGCCGCGCAGGCCGTCTTGCCCGACCGCTTTCGCGGCCGCACGCGCGAACTGGCGGCCCTGCGCGATTTTGCCCTGACCGGCGGCCTGCCCAAGCCGGGCACCAGCGCCATCCGGCGGCTTGGGAATGCCATTCCCGACGGCGTGCCGACCCTGCTGGTCGCGGGTATCGGCGGCACCGGGAAATCGGCGCTGCTCGAACAGTTGCGCCGCAGCCTGAAAAGCACCGACCGTGTGGTTCTGGCGCGGTTCGATCTGGACCGCGCGGCGCTGCGCATGGGCGATCAGGTGGCCCTGGCGCAGGAGCTTCTGCGCCAGATCGGCTATGCGCTGCCCGCGCTTGATGCCGGCATCGCCGGGCTGCGCGCGCAGATCCGCAACGCCATGGCGCTGTCGCAGGGACCGATCGACATTGAGGCCGCCGCCAGCGCCATCTTTGGCGCCATATCGGGGCTGCGCGAATTGCTGGCCGGGGCGGGGGTGGCCGACCGGGCGCTGGTGATCGTGATCGACACTTTCGAGGAGGCGCTGGTGCTTGGTCCGCAGCGCGTCGCGCAGATTGCCGAATGGCTGCGCACCTTGCGCGATCATGGCAGCTTTGCCGCGCTGCGGGTGATCCTGTCGGGCCGCTCGACCGAGACCCTGACCGAGATGCCGCAAGACCTTGCCATGCTGGGCGTGATCGAGCTGGATGAGCTGGGCACCCGCGCCGGCGGTGCCAAGCTGCGCGACATGTTCCGCCGCCTGGGCATCGCGCATGAGGATCTGATCCCCGACCTGATCGCGGAATTCGGCTCAAATCCGCTGGTGATCGAGGTCCTCGCGATCTTTTGCCGCGATAAGCCCCGCGACGAGATCACCGGCCTGATGAATGGCGACGACGTGGATAGCCGCGCCGGGCTGAACGCGGAAATGCGGCAGTGTTTTCTCTATACCCGCATCCTCGACCGGCTGGCGGACGCGGAACTGAAGCCGCTGGCCAATCCCGGACTGGTCCTGCGCCGGATCGAGCCTGCGCAGATTTCCGGGCTGCTGGCTGGGCCCTGCGGCCTTGCAACACCAATGCAGCCCGCGCAGGCGCAGGCACTGTTCGACCGCCTTGCCTCGCAGGTCTGGCTGGTGCGCCGCCCCGATCCCGGCCGCGCGGTGCTGGAGCATCTGCCCGATCTGCGCCGGCTGATGCTGCCGCAGATCCTGACCGAACCCGCCGGGCGCGAGGTCGCCCGCGCGGCGGCCGACTGGTTCGCCAATGGCCCCGGCGCGAGCCAGCCGGGGGCCACGTTCGATGCGAAATATTATGCCATTCTGGCCGGCGATGCCGATCTGCCGGAGGATGCCGAGCAGTTGCACGACTTTGCCCTGCATCTGGGCGCCGCCGCGGGCGACCTGCCTGCCGCCGTTCAGGCCCGGCTGCGCGAGGCACAGGGCCATATTCTGCGCAGCGATGAAATCGCGCATCTGCATGGCCCGGCCCGCAACCGCGCGCTCAGAAAACGGCGCGAGACGCAGCGCACCCACGGGCTGGAATCCGCCGTGGTCGCGGAACAGGCCGATCTGGCGCGGAGCGGCATCGATGTGGACATCCATGCCGCCAGCCCGCCCGTCGAAAGCGAGGCGGCGCTGGCACAATCGCTGTTCGCCGCCTGCGAATTCGACCAGCTGGCCGCAGCCGCCTTGTCCCAGACGCAGGCGCTGTTCGAGGAGATCCTGACCGCACCCCCGGGCAAGACGACGGAGGACGAGCCGCTTTTGCATCCAGCCTATTTGGCGGCGCTGGCGCTGTCGGCGCAGGACGACCGCCGCCGGCACGCCTTCGGTGCCGATCTGGCAGCATGGCTGAAAGCCACGGGCCTGATAGGCGCGTTGCGCAAGCCCGGGGCTGCCGACCTATACGCAGCCGGTCGCAGCCCGCTCGACATCGCGTTGATGGTGCTGGCGGTCACCGGCCAGCTTGACAGCAGGCACGGCCATGACCTCATCCGCGTCGTCGATGCCCTGCATCTGCCCAAATTCGTGGCGCAATCGCTGCCGGAATGGCGCATCGGTCTGATCCGGGCGCGGGTGACCGGGCATATCCCGTCGGTCGCGCTTACGGTCATGCCGGTCCTTGCCCCGGCCTTGCTGCGCCGCATCGGCCGGAACGCGAAGGGCGACGTCGACCTTGCCATCGGCGACGATCAGCGCGACCGGCTGCGCAGGCTGGAGCAGGCTGGCCAACCCGTGACCCTGCACGAGCTGACCGCAGCCGAGCGGGCCTTGGGCGGTGCGGTCCTGCATCTGCTGCCCGGCCGCGCATTAGCGGATGATCTGCGCCCGGTCATTCCCGGCCATCAGCCAGAATTCCACGCGCCCCTGCGTGTCCTTCTGGGTCGGGGCATCGCCGACGACCAGTTCGCCGCTGCGGTCGCCCCCTTCGCCGCCATCCCGTGGTGGCCGGCAGAGCTGCGCCCGCAAACCTTCGGTGGGCGGCGCAACACCACCCAGATCCTTGCCCTGATCGACATGCTGGACAGGTTCGGCGGGCTGACCGCCTTTGTCGCCGCGCTTGCCAGGAACGACGACGCTCCCCCGTGCCTGGGGCAATTGCACCGCATCATGACCCGTGCCGAATCCGCCTGGATCGGGGCGCCGGCCTTGCCATGAAAAGGGGGGCCTCAGCCCCCCGATCCTTCAGCTTTTCGCGCGCTCGACATAGGTCAGGTCGG
>JAGPGI010000301.1 GCA_018056045.1 Paracoccus sp. (in: a-proteobacteria) | reverse complement strand
CAAGATAATCATGGCGGCGCGATTGTCCAACACGATCTGTTCAGTCGTGATAAACACGATCCCGCGGCCATGGGTTGAAGCCCTGCCCCTGCGGTGCCAGTTTGCGGCCAGCACACAGACCTTGGGAGGGTTCGGATGAGCGGACTGGCTGACAAGCGCAAATTCTACATCAACGGGCAATGGGTCGATCCGGTGGTGGCCCGTGACCTCGAGGTCATCGACCCCTCGACCGAGGAGGCCGTGGCGGTGATCTCGCTGGGGGATCAGGCGGATACGGATGCGGCGGTGGCGGCGGCCAAGGCGGCCTTCCCGGCATGGGCGGCGACGCCCCCGGCCGAGCGGCTGGCCTATGTGGAAAAGATCCTTGCGATCTATCAGCGCCGGGCGCCCGATATGGCCCGCGCGATCACCGATGAAATGGGCGCCCCGCAGGACATGTCGCTGGGTGACCAGACCGGCGCCGGCGAATATCACATCCAGACCTTCATCGACGCCTTCCGCAATTTCGAATTCATCCGCCCGCTGCGCCCCGACACCCCCACCGCCATGGTCGCGTGGGAGCCGATCGGCGTGATCGGCCTGATCACGCCCTGGAACTGGCCGATGAACCAGGTCACGCTGAAGGTCATTCCGGCCATTCTGGGCGGCAATACCGTGGTCCTGAAACCAAGCGAGATCGCGCCGCTGTCCTCGGTCGTCTGGAGCGAGATCGTGGACGAGGCCGGCCTGCCGCCGGGCGTCTATAACATGGTCAATGGTGACGGGCCGGGCGTCGGCGCCCAGCTTTCGGTGCATCCCGATGTGGACATGATCAGCTTTACCGGCTCGACCCGTGCCGGCATCGCCATCACCAAGGCCGCCGCCGATACGGTCAAGAAAGTGGCTTTGGAGCTGGGCGGCAAGGGCGCGAATCTGATCTTTGCCGATGCCGACCCGAAAGCGGTCGAGCGCGGCGCGCGGCACTGCTTTTACAACAGCGGCCAGTCCTGCAACGCGCCGACGCGGATGCTGGTCGAGCGCTCGTTCTATGAAACCGCCGTCGAGCAGGCCCGCAAAGTGGCCGAGGACACGCCCGTCGCCACCGCCCACCAGCCCGGCCGCCATATCGGACCGGTGGTTTCCAAGCTGCAATGGGACCGCATTCAGGAGCTGATCCAGAAAGGCATTGACGAGGGCGCGCGTTTGGTCGCCGGCGGCCCCGGCCTGCCCGAGGGCGTCAATCGCGGCTATTACGTCCGCCCGACGGTCTTTGCCGATGTGAACAACGACATGAGCATCGCGAGGCAAGAGATCTTTGGCCCGGTGCTGTCGATCATCCCCTTTGATACCGAGGAAGAGGCGCTCGGCATCGCAAATGACACGATCTATGGCCTGACCAATTACGTCCAGACGCAGGACGGCGCCCGGCGCAACCGGCTGGCCCGCCAGCTTCGTGCCGGCATGATCGAGACGAATGGCCAAAGCCGCGCCCGTGGCTCGGCCTTCGGGGGCGTCAAGGCCTCGGGGCGCGCGCGCGAGGGCGGCGTCTGGGGGCTTGAGGAGTTCATGGACAGCAAGCAGATCAGCGGCTGGGACGCTGACGCCTGATCAGGGCAGGCAGAAGGCGGCGGTGCGGGAAAACCGCACCGCCGCCATGCATGATGGAATTTGCATCTACGCTCGAGAGCTTGCCGTCGCGGAGCTCGCCATAAAGGAACTTGGTCCCGCCAGTGACATGAAGGGCATCGGTTCCGCCCTCGCCCCACAAGGTGTCGTTGCCAGGACAGCCATTGAGCGTGTCATTGCCGGCGCAGCCGAAAAGCACATCCGCCGTAATGCCGCTGTTGATCACTTCACTCAGGTTGGTGCCGATGGTTCTGACCACATATGCGGCTCGTTAACTGAACGACGCGGTGCGCATATCTCGACTGGCCTTGGCGAAGGCGACAACGCAAAGGGCGCCTCCGCCGAAGGTCGGGTCGGATGCCGGATCAGGCAAAATCCTCCCATGTCAAGGTGGTGACGCCGACCACCAGAATTTCCAGATCGGGCAGCGCGTCGCCATTCACATCGGCCAGAACCACGGAATCCGTGCCATCGACCACGATCCAGAAGCTGTTCGCGGCTGGCCCGCCGGCGCTGGGATGCAGGGCGTCGTGATCGCTGGTCGAGATATCGCCGTCCATCTCGAAGATGATCTGGTCGAGGCCGATCTCGAAATCATGGATCACGTCGCGAAGCGCGGCCGGGGCGCTGTGATCGGCCGAGGTATAGCTGAAATAATCGAAACCCGCGCCGCCATACAGCTGATCTGTGCCGGCGCCGCCGTCGATCTGGTCGGTGCCGTCGCCGCCACGGATCTCGTCGGCGCCGTTGCCGCCGAACATCCCGTCATGCTCGGTGCCGCCGTCAAGCGTGTCATTGCCGCCGAGGCTGCGGATGCGGTCGTCGCCGTCGCCGCCATCGGCCCGGTCATCGCCGAGATCGTCGTAAAGCAGGTCGTCATTCATGCCGCCATAGATCGTGTCATTGCCTTCGCCGCCAAAGACCGTGTCATTGCCGAAGCCGCCGCCGAGCAGGTCATCGCCATTGTCGCCCCAGAGGCTGTCATTGTCGCTGAGCCCCCAGAGCCGGTCATTGCCCTCGCCGCCCGCGATCTGGTCCTCGCCGTCGCCGCCGACGCCGAGGTCGTCGCCGCCACCGCCAAAGATCCGGTCATTGCCAATCTCGCCCGACAGCGCGTCGTTGCCGTCGCCGCCGTTCAGTTCGTCATCGTCGTCGCCGCCGTAAAAGACGTCGTCGCCTTCGTCGCCGAACAGCGTATCCATGCCGGTATTGCCGCGCAGCGTGTCATCGCCGAGGCCGCCGTAGATCAGGTCATTGCCGAAATAGCCGAACAGCGTGTCACGGCCCTCGCCGCCATAAAGCGTGTCCTGACCGTATCCGGACTGCATCCAGTCATCGCCGCCGCCGCCGTGAAGCAGGTCGTCGCCTTCCTGGCCATAGATGACATCCATGCCGGCGCCACCGCGCAACGTGTCATTGCCGGTCCCGCCGGTCAGATAGTCATTGCCGTCGCCGCCGTTGATCTCGTCATCACCGTCATCGCCGGAGACCGTGTCATTGCCGGCCCCGGCATCGATGCGGTCATTGCCGCCCATGCCGCGCAAAAAATCCAACAGCGCGGTGCCAAGTATGACATCGCGCAGGTCCGTTCCGATAATGCCGACCATCTGATTCCCGTAGGTTCACTTTGCAAAGTGACCTTACGTCAACTCAATCAAAAATTGAATTTCTGGTGGTGCGCTATCGTGTCGCAGGTCCGGTCTGAAAGCTCAGCAAAGTGACTTGCCGATAGAGCTGACCGGGCAGCAGCAGTGCCGAGGGGTAATCGGCATGGTTCGGGGCATCGGGCCAGATCTGCGATTCCAGCGCGATCCCGGCATGGCGGCCATAGGGCGCGCCGCCGATGCCCGGGGCGCCGGGGCTGAAGTGATTGGCGGTATAGACCTGCAGGCCCGGCTCGGTCGAGCGCAGGCTCATCGAGACGCGCCCCGCGCGCAGGGTCGCGGCCTTTTGCGGATAGACCCGGCGGCGCGTTGACAGGCACAGGTTGTGGTCGATGGGTGGGCCGTCCAGCCGCGTGGCCATCAGCACCGGCTTGCGGAAATCCAGATGTGTGCCCTCGACCGGGGCCGTCGGGCCAAGGGGGATCATGTCGCCGTCCACCGGCAGCCAGCTTTGCGCCGGGACAAGCAGGCTGTGATCGGCGACGGTCGGCGCGCCATCGAGGTTGAAATAGCTGTGCTGGGCGAAATTGCACAGCGTCAGCTCGTCCGAGGTCGCCAGCAGGGTCAGCTTCAGCATCGGGCCGGGCAGGATGCGATAGATCGCGCGCACCAGCATCGAGCCGGGAAAGCCCATATGCCCGGCGGGCAGGTGGTCGGCCAGCGCCACCATGTCGGGCGCGACCTCGGCCAGCATCCAGTTGCGGGTGCCGGTGCCATCGGCGCCGCCATGCAGCGTGTGGCGGCCGCCCTGATTGCGGTCCAGATCCAGCGCCTGCCCATCCAGCACCGCACGGCCATGGCCGATGCGGTTGGCATAGCGTCCGACGATGGCGCCCATATAGCGGCCCTCGCCCAGATAGGGGTCGAGCGTCGCAAAGCCCAGCAC
>JAGPGI010000300.1 GCA_018056045.1 Paracoccus sp. (in: a-proteobacteria) | reverse complement strand
ACGATCATCCTGAACGTGAATACCGGCTGCAACCTCGCCTGCACCTATTGCTACAAAGAGGACCTGACCACCCCCGCCAAGGGTCAGAAGATGGGCTTTGAGACGGCACGCGCCAGTTTCGAGCTGCTCTTGAAACAGGCCCATGCCCGCGACCGGGTGAACGTGGTCTTTTTCGGCGGCGAGCCCTTGTCGAACATGCCCCTGATCCGCGAGCTGGTCGCCTATGCCGCCCCCCGCGCGGCCGGGCTGGGCAAGGTGGTCGATTTCTCGCTGACCACCAATGCCACGCTGCTGACGCCGGAACTGGTCGATTGGTTCGACGCCCATCGCTTTGCGCTGACCGTCAGCATGGACGGCCCCAAGGCGCTGCATGATGCCAATCGCAAGACCGTGGGCGGCAAGGGCAGCTATGATCTGGTGGCGCGCAATGTGCGCATGCTGCTGGCGCGCTATCGCTCGCGCCCCGTCGGCGTGCGGGTCACGCTGACCCGGGGTGTCACCGATGTCATCGGCATCCATGACCACCTGAAATACGATCTGGGCTTTCACGAGGTGGGGTTCGGCCCGGCGACCTCGGGCCCGATCGCGGTCTTCAATCTGGATGACAATGCGCTGAAGCAGGTCTTCGAGGACATGAAGGCCCTTGGCCGGCGCTATGTCGAGGCCGCCTGCCGGGGCGAGAATATCGGCTTTTCCAACATGCACCAGTTGCTGACCGATATCGCGCAGGGGACCAAGAAGGCCGTGCCCTGCGGCGCCGGTCTGGGTATGCTCGCCGTCGACCGGCAGGGCGATCTGCATCTGTGCCACCGCTTTGTCGGCTCGAACCAGCCGACTTATGGCAATGTCACCAAGGGCATCGACCTGCCCAAGCTTGCCGGCTTCATCGAGGGCGCGCAGGACCGCAGCGCCTATGGCTGCAAGACCTGCCGCATCCGCTCGATCTGCGCGGGCGGCTGCTATCACGAAGCCTATGCCCGGCAGGGCGACCCCTATGCCCCGGTCTGGCATTACTGCGACCTGATGCGCGACTGGGTGGATTTCGGCATCGAATCCTATGTCCGCATCATGCGGGCCAACCCGGGCTTTTTCCGTAGCCAGCTCGAACCCCGGATCACCCGGTCCGGCCCCGTCCACGCCCCAGCCAAGGAGGTGATCCAATGAAGCATCTGACCCCCGCCAATGCCAAGGCAAAGGCCTTTACCGAAGCCGAGGCCCTTGGCCGCGAGGACGAGGTCGTGGCGATGAATTCGCTTGTCGGCTGCACCACCTCGTTCGATCCGGGCTGGGAGGTGGACGCCTTTGGCGCCGTCTCGAACCTGTGCCAGCCGATGGAGGCCGACCTTTATGGCTGTGCCGACCCCTGCTGGTGGCCGGCGCAGGTCGCCGACACGATGAACACCTATCCCGACTGGAGCGCGGGCGCCGAGGACGTCATGCAGGACTGGCGCAAGCTGCAATCGGTGTTCCCCGATGCGAAAGGATCGTCGTGATGCGCAATCCCGTCCTGTCCCTTCTGGCCCTGGCCGCGCTGTCGGCCTCGCCCGCCTTCGCCAAGGACTATCTTCTGGCGCCGGCGCGGCCCGACAAGCTGGTGGTGGTCGATACCGAAAAGATGGCGGTGGAAAAGGTCATCACCGTCAAGGACGCCGGCCCGACGCCGATAGTCCCCGCCGTCGCCCCCGGCGGCAAGATCGCCTATGCGACGGTCAACAAGACCGAAAGCATCGTCAAGCTGGACCTGCTGACCGGCGAGACGCTGGCGCGGCTGGACCTTTCGACGCCCGATGAACGCGTCAAGACCCTGTTCGGAATGGCGCTCTCGCCCGATGGCAGGACGCTTGCCGCCTATCAAAGCCCGGTGCGCCTGCATCGGACCCATTTCGAGGTCCAGCCGACCCGGATCGCGCTTTATGACGCCGAGACGCTGACCCTGCAAAAGACCTTCGAGGCGCCGCGCCAGATCACGCTGCTGGCATGGTCGCGCGACGGCCGGCATATCTATGGGCTGGGCCGCAACCTGCATGTGATCGACCCCGCCGCCGGCAAGCTGGTCGAGGACAAGCCCATTCAGGGCTGGCAGCCCGAGACCCATGCCCAGCCCGATGTGCTGGCGATCTGGAGCCAGCATGAAAGCTCGGGCGTGATGGCGGTGCCCTTTTATACGGCGGTGAAATCCCTGCCCGCGACCGATCCGCAGGCCCTGCGCACCGGCATGCTGACCATGGATCTGGACAGCGGCCAGATGAAGATGCGCGAGGTCCGGGTGATGGATGTGTTCTATTTCTCGACCGCGGTGAACCCGGCCAAGAACCGCGCCTATGGCGCCTATAACGTGCTGGAAAGCTTTGACCTCGAGAAGGACGTCTCGATCAGGCGGGTGCCGCTGCCGCATAGCTATTATTCGGTCAATGTCTCCAGCGATGGCCGCACGGTCTGGCTGGGCGGCGCACTTGGCGATCTGGCCGCCTATGACGCCGAGACGCTTGAGAAAAAGGGCCAGGTGGACCTGCCCGGCAATGCCTCGATGTCGCTGTCGTCGATCCGGCTGTTCACCCGGGACGAATGAGATGATCCGGGTGGGCGTGATCGACAGCGGCGGCCCCGCCGATGACCCGCCCGGGGAACGCGCGGCGGCGCGGGCCTTTCTGGCCGATGGCTCGGCCCATCCGGCGGAACCCGACCGGCTGGGCCATGGCAGTGCCGTCGCCGCAATCATCCGCCGCGCCTCACCCGGCGCGGCGATCGTGCATGCGCAGGTCTTTGATCACCGCCCGGTGACCAGCGCGCTGCGCGTTGCCGCCGCCCTGCGCTGGTTCGCCGCGCTCGAGGACGAGGCCCGCCCCGACCTGATCTGCCTGAGCCTTGGCCTTGCCGCCGACCGCGCCCCCCTGCGCACCGCCTGCGAGCTGCTGACCGCGCAAGGCGCGGTGCTGGTCGCCGCCCATCCGGCGCGGGGGCCCGCCTGCTATCCGGCCGCCTATCCCGGCGCCATCGCCGCCACCGGCGACGCGCGCTGCGGCTGGGACGAGATCTCGCAGCTTGGGCCGGCGCTGTTTGGCGCATGGTGCAATTCGCCCGAACAGGGCGCAGGCGGCATGGGCGGCGCCAGCCTTGGCGCGGCGCGCATCGCCGGCCATCTGGCAGCAATCATGTCAGAGGCCGGGCGGTTGGACGGCCCCGCCGCCCTGGCCGCGCTGGCCGCCCGCGCCCGCCATCGCGGCCCCGAGCAGAAGCATGGATAGGCGGGTCCGGGACAGATTGGCCGCCCGCCTTGCCCGGCTGATCTTTGGCAACGAGGCCGCGATCTGGCTTGCCCCGGTCATGGCGCGCGCCCTGCCGGGCACGGGCGTAGTGCTGACCGCCTCGCTGGGGGCTGCGGCGCTGGGGCTGGCGATGCCGATGTTGACCCGGCAGGTGATCGATGCCGGCATCATGGCCCGCGACATGGAGGCGCTGGTCTTCTGGGCGGCCATGTCCTTTGCGCTGGGGCTGGGCGCGGTCGCCTTCGGCGTGCTGAACGCGATGCTGCATCTGCGCGCCTCGGCGGCGATGCTGGCCGATCTGCGCGGGCGGCTGTTCGGGGCGGCGCTGGCCCGCGACCCGGCCCGGCCCGACCTGCCTTTGGGCGAGGCAATGGCGCGGCTCGATGGTGACTGCGCCGAGATCCAGAGCTTTGCCTTTGACACCGTGCTGATCGCCCTTGGCGCGGTCTTTCGGCTGACCGGCGGTCTGGCGCTGATGCTGATGCTGGACTGGCGCATGGCGCTGCTGCCGCTGCTGGCCGCGCCCTTCGAGCTGTGGTTTCTGTCGCGCGCCCGCCCCCGCACCCGCCGCCTTGCCGAAGCGGTGCGCGAAGCGCGCGGCGCGCTCAGCTCGCAGATGGCCGAGACGCTGTCGGCCCGCGCCACGCTGCGCGGGCTGGATGCGCTGGACCAGCGCGCAGCCGGGTTCCGACGGGCGCAGCAGGCGCAGATCGCCGGGCTGATCCGCCAGCGGCGCTGGTCGGAAACGGTCGGCGCGGTCAGCCAGATCATCACCGCGATCCTGCGCGGCACCATCCTTCTGGTCGGGGGGTGGCAGGTGGTGCGCGGCAACTGGCAGATCGGCACGCTGGTCGCCTTTCTGGCCTATGCCGGGATGATGTCGGGGCCGCTGCGCAACCTGCTGG
>JAGPGI010000299.1 GCA_018056045.1 Paracoccus sp. (in: a-proteobacteria) | reverse complement strand
GCGTAAAGGCCGAGCTGGACTATCACGCGCTGAACGCGATGCTGAACCTTTACGACGGCGAGGGCCGCATCCGCTTTGACGCGGATCGCAAGGCCGCGCGGCAGTATTTCCTGCAGCATGTCAACCAGAACACCGTCTTCTTCCACAATCTGGACGAAAAGCTGCGCTATCTGGTCGACGAGGGCTATTATGAGCCCGAGGTGTTGGACCAGTATTCCAAGAACTTCCAGCGCGCGATCTGGGACGCGGCCTATCAGCGCAAGTTCCGGTTCCCGACTTTCCTCGGCGCGTTCAAGTATTACACCAGCTATACGCTGAAGACCCGCGACGGCCAGCGCTACCTTGAGCGTTATGAGGACCGCGTGGTCATGGTCGCCCTGGCGCTCGCGCGCGGCGACGAGGCACTGGCCATGCGCTTCATGGAAGAGATCCTGTCGGGCCGCTTCCAGCCGGCAACGCCGACCTTCCTGAATGCCGGCAAGAAATCGCGCGGCGAGCTGATCTCGTGCTTCCTGCTGCGGCTGGAAGACAACATGGAATCCATCGGGCGTTCCATCAACTCGGCGCTGCAACTGTCGAAACGCGGCGGCGGCGTGGCGTTGATGCTGACCAACCTGCGCGAGGCCGGCGCGCCGATCAAGGGGATCGAGAACCAGTCCTCGGGCGTCATTCCGGTGATGAAACTGCTGGAGGATTCGTTCAGCTATGCCAACCAGCTGGGCGCGCGTCAGGGCGCGGGCGCGGTTTATCTGAATGCGCATCACCCCGACATCCTGCGCTTTCTGGACACCAAGCGCGAAAACGCGGACGAAAAGATACGCATCAAGACACTGTCCCTTGGCGTGGTCATTCCCGATGTGACCTTTGAACTGGCCAAGAAGAACGAGGACATGTATCTGTTCTCGCCCCATGACGTGGAAAAGGTCTATGGCCTGCCCTTCTCGGAGATCTCGGTCACCGAGAAATATGCCGAGATGGTTGATGACAAGCGCATCAAGAAGCGCAAGATCAACGCCCGCGAATTCTTCCAGACCATCGCCGAGATCCAGTTCGAAAGCGGCTATCCCTATATCATGTTCGAGGACACGGTGAACCGTGCCAACCCCGTGCATGGCCGCATTTCCATGTCGAACCTGTGCAGCGAAATCCTGCAGGTGAACGAGGCCTCGGAATATAACGAGGATCTGAGCTATGCGCATCTGGGCACGGATATTTCCTGCAACCTCGGTTCGCTGAACATCGCCGCGACCATGGACGGCCCGGATTTCGGCGCAACCGTCGAGGCGGCGATCCGGGCGCTGACGGCGGTGTCAGAAATGTCCTCGATCGAGGCCGTGCCCTCGATCCGGCGCGGCAATGACGAGGCCCATGCCGTGGGGCTGGGGCAGATGAACCTGCACGGGTTTCTGGCCCGCGAGCGCATCCATTACGGCAGCCCCGAGGGGATCGAGTTCACCAGCGTCTATTTCGCCGCCGTCGCCTATCACGCGATCCGCGCCTCGAACCTGCTGGCGCAGGAACATGGCACGAGCTTCAAGGATTTCGACAAGTCGAAATATGCCGATGGCAGTTTCTTTGACAAATATACCGACCGCGACTGGCTGCCGTCATCAGAGGATGTGACGCGGGTCTTTGCCGGTGTGACCCTGCCCACGCGCGCGGACTGGGCCGAGTTGAAGGCGAAGGTCATGGCGCATGGGCTTTACAACCGCAACCTGCAGGCGGTGCCGCCGACCGGATCGATCAGCTATATCAACAACTCGACCAGCTCGATCCATCCGATCGTCGCCAAGATCGAGGTCCGCAAGGAAGGCAAGATCGGCCGCGTCTATTACCCCGCCGCCTTCATGTCGAACGACAATCTGGAATATTACCGCGACGCTTATGAGATCGGGCCGGATGCCATCATCGACACCTATGCGGCGGCGACCGAGCATGTCGATCAGGGCCTGTCGCTGACGCTGTTCTTCCCGGCCGAGGCGACGACGCGCGACATCAACCGCGCCCAGATCCATGCGTGGAAAAAGGGCATCAAGACGATCTATTACATCCGCCTGCGCCAGACCGCGCTGGAAGGGACCGAGGTTCAGGGCTGCGTGTCCTGCACCTTGTGAGACGCGTCGCGACACCGGGGGTTTTACACCCCCGGACCCCCGTAGGATATTTGGACATGAAAGAGAGGTTCTTCGGATGAAGGATCATGTGATGAAGACCCCCTTGCGCGCGATCAACTGGAACAGGCTGGAGGACGAAAAGGACCTTGAGGTCTGGAACCGGCTGACGGTGAACTTCTGGCTGCCCGAGAAAGTGCCGCTGTCGAATGACGTGCAGAGCTGGGCCACGCTGCGTCCCGCAGAGCGTGAGCTGACCATCCGGGTCTTCACCGGGCTGACGCTGCTGGATACGGTGCAGAATACCGTCGGCGCCCCCTCGATGATGCCGGATGCGCAGACGCCCCACGAAGAGGCGGTGCTGTCGAATATCAGTTTCATGGAGGCGGTGCATGCGCGCAGTTACAGCTCGATCTTTTCGACCCTGTGCCTGACCAAGGAGGTCGACGAGGCATTCCGCTGGTCCGAGGAAAACCCGCATCTGCAGGCCAAGGCGCGGCTGATCCTGGACGAATACAAGGCCGGATCGGACCCCTTGAAGCGCAAGATCGCCTCGGTGTTTCTGGAAAGCTTCCTGTTCTATTCGGGCTTTTACCTGCCGATGTACTGGTCGAGCCGCGCGAAGCTGACCAATACCGCCGACCTGATCCGCCTGATCATCCGCGACGAGGCGGTGCATGGCTATTACATCGGCTATAAATACCAGCGCGCGCTGGAAAAGCTGCCCGAGGCACGGCGGGCCGAGCTGAAGGATTTCGCTTTTGCGCTGATCTTTGATCTTTATGACATCGAGCAGAAATACACCGCCGAGCTTTATGACGGCATCGGGCTGACCGAGGATGTGAAGGCGTTCCTGCATTACAATGCCAACAAGGCCCTGCAGAATCTGGGATATGAGGCGCTGTTCCCGCCCGCCGCCTGCGAGGTCAATCCGGCGATCATGGCGGCGCTGTCGCCGGACAGTGAAAACCATGACTTCTTCAGCGGCTCTGGCTCGTCCTATGTCATCGGCAAGGCGGTCGCGACCGAGGATGAGGACTGGGACTTTTAAGCCCGGGCGCGCGCCATGCGCTGCGCGATGGCCGAGCAGACCAGCAGTTGGGTCATGTGGTAGATCATCACCGGCAGCACGGTCGCCCCGACCGTCGCCGCCGGAAAGATGGCCGTGGCGATGGGCAGCCCGCTGGCCAGACTTTTGGTCGAGCCGCAGAAGAACAGGACCGCCCGGTCCTGATGCGGCATATGGGTGATGCGTCCGGCCGCGACCATGATCCCCATGGCCAGCGCCAGCAGCAGCGTGACCACCGCAAGGCACAGGATCAAGCCGGGCGCCGGGATCGCCGACCAGATCCCTGCGACCGTGCCCGCGCCAAAGGCCGAATAGACGATCAGCAGGATCGAGCCGCGATCCACCACCATGGTCAGCAGTTTATGGCGCTGGACGAAGCCTCCGATCCATGGCCTCAGGATCTGGCCGAGGATGAAGGGCAACAGGATCTGCAGCGCGATCTTTTCGATGGCGTCGAGGCTGATGCCACCGCCGTCCTGATGCAAAAGCTGCGCGACCAGCAGGGGCGTCAGCGCCACCCCGATCAGGTTTGAAAGCGACGCGGCGCAGATCGCCGCAGGCACATTGCCGCCGGCGATCGAGGTGAAGGCGATCGAACTTTGCACGGTCGAGGGCAGCACGCATAAAAACAGCAGTCCCAACGTCAGCTGCGATCCCAGCACGCCGCCAAAAATCGCCACTAGGATCAGGCCCAGGACGGGAAACAGCAGATAGGTCGCCGCAAAGGTCAGCCCCTGCAGGCGCCAGTTCAACAGGCCCGCGCGCACCGAGGCCGGGTCCAGCTTGGCCCCGTAAAGGAAGAACAGCAGCGTCACCGCCCAGAAGGTGGCGCCACGCAGCGCCTCGGCCGCGATGCCGCGCGCGGGCAGGATCAGGCCCAGAAGCACCATGCCGACCAGCAGCAGCATATAGGTGTCGATGCCGATCCGTTTCAGCGCGTTCATGCCCGTCTCCGTTCTGTGATGCCGGGTTTGTGAGCCAGATCGGGGCCGGACACAAGCGCAGGGCACCGGGTCCGGGGGTGCCTTT
>JAGPGI010000028.1 GCA_018056045.1 Paracoccus sp. (in: a-proteobacteria) | reverse complement strand
TCGATCTGCGCATCAAGCCCGGCGGCATCCTGTCGGCGGTGGTGACGGAACGCGTGCCGGTGGTGATGTGGCGCCATGCGCGCGGGATCGAGCTTCTGGACAAGACCGGCCATCGTGTCGCCTCGGCCACCTCGCGCGAGGTTCGGGGCGATCTGCCGATCATCGCGGGCGAGGGCGCTGACCGCGCCGCCGCCGAGGCGTTGGCGCTGATCGACGCGGCCGGCCCGATCCTGCCGCGTCTGCGTGGCCTCGAGCGGGTGGGGGAGCGGCGCTGGGACGTGGTTCTGGACCGTGGCCAGCGCATCAAGCTGCCCGCGGACGGCGCATTGCAGGCGCTGGAGCGGGCCATCGCGCTGGACCGCGCGCAGGACATGCTGGCGCGCGATATCGCCGTGGTCGATCTGCGCCACGCCGCGCGGCCGGTGGTGCGGCTGGGGCTTGAGGCGCAAAACGCCATCCGCGTCGCGCGGGGCCAGCCGGAACTGGATGCGAACGGCCAGCCGATCGAGCCGGAAGATGCGAAAAAATCCGATAAAATTTCAAAGAAAAACGGCTAATATATTGAGGGAGCGGGGGAAATGAGGGATCTGTGTCAGGGTCAGCGGGCCATGCGCAACATGCGTCGTCAGGCCATGCAGCGCGGGGTCATCGCCGTTCTTGACATTGGCACCTCGAAGATTGCCTGCCTCGTGCTGCAATTCGACGGCCCCGGCCAGTTCCGCGAAACCGATGGCGTCGGCCCCATGGCCGGGCAGTCGAATTTCCGCGTCATCGGCACCGCCCATACCCGCTCGCGCGGCATGCGCTATGGCGAGATCGAGACCATGGCCGAGACCGAGCGCGCCATCCGCACCGTCATCCAGTCGGCGCAGAAGGTGGCGGGGGTGCGCGTCGATCACGTCATCGCCTGCATCTCCGGCGCGCGGCCCGCGTCCTATGGGCTGGCGGGCGAGATCGGGCTAAGTTCGGGCAAGGTCACCGAGCAATGCGTGGCGCGGGTGCTGGGCGCCTGCGACGTGCCCGATTTCGGCCGCGGACGCGAGGTGCTGCACGCCCAGCCGGTGAACTTTGCCATCGACGGCCGCTCGGGGCTGTCGGACCCGCGCGATCAGTCGGGCAACAAGCTGGCCTGCGACATGCATGTGCTGACCATCGACAGCGATGCCGCCGGCAATCTGGTGCATTGCATCCGTCGCTGCGACATGGAGCTGGCGGGGGTGGCCTCGGCCTCTTATGCCTCGGGGCTGGCGGCGCTGGTCGAGGACGAGCAGGAATTGGGCGCGGCCTGCATCGATCTGGGCGGCGGCACCACGGGCGTGTCGATCTTTATCCGCAAGCACATGATCTTTGCCGATGCGGTGCGATTCGGCGGCGAGCTGATCACGCAGGACATCGCCAAGGGCCTGCGCGTCAGCCATGCGGTGGCCGAGCGGCTCAAGACCCTGCATGGCGGGCTGGAGGCCACCGGCCGCGACGACCGCGAGATGATCGAACTGGGCGGCGAGACCGGCGATTGGGAAACCGACCGCCGCAGCGTCAGCCGCGCCGACCTGATCGGGATCATGCGCCCCCGCGTCGAGGAAATCCTTGAGAAAGTGGGTGAGATCCTTGACGCAGCCGGCTTTGATTTCATGCCTTCGCGCCAGATCGTGCTGACCGGCGGGGGCAGCCAGATCCCGGGGCTTGATGTGCTGGCCTCGCGCATGCTGGGGCAAAGCGTGCGCATCGGCAGACCCTTGCGCATTCAGGGCCTGCCCCATAACGCGACCGCGCCCAGCTTTTCGTCATCCATCGGGCTGGCGCTGCTGACGGCGCATCCGCAGGACGAGTGGTGGGATTTCGACATGCCCACCGAGCATTACCCGGCGCGCAGCCTGCGTCGCGCCTATCGCTGGTTCCGCAGCAACTGGTAGTTGTGCGGAAGGTTGATGCAGTGGTGTGGGTTGATCCCTCCACCACATGCAGCAAAATGGGCAATATACCGCCGATACTTAGCCCGGAAACCGCCACATTTTGTGGGATGTCCGTGTTTTTCGGGTGACGCTTGGCGCGAATCTGGCTAGGCTTGAGACAATTAGGGATTCGACCGGGCAGCACGTCCGGCGCAAACATTACGAGGGCAGGCGAGACATGGAACGGCAGATCCATCTGATGCTGAACGATGACCAGGAGCTGAAGCCGCGCATCACCGTTTTCGGCGTCGGTGGGGCAGGCGGCAACGCGGTCAACAACATGATCGACAAGCAGCTTGAAGGTGTCGAGTTCGTGGTGGCCAACACCGACGCGCAGGCGCTGCAATCCTCGAAGGCCGACCAGCGCATCCAGATCGGTCCGAAAGTGACCGAAGGTCTGGGCGCGGGCGCGAAACCCTCGATCGGCGCCAAGGCCGCCGAGGAAACCATCGAGGACATCGTCGACCATCTGATGGGCGCGCATATGTGCTTCATCACCGCCGGCATGGGCGGCGGCACCGGCACCGGCGCCGCCCCGATCATCGCGCAGGCCGCGCGCGAGATGGGCATCCTGACCGTCGGCGTGGTGACCAAGCCCTTCCAGTTCGAGGGCTCCAAGCGCATGCGTCAGGCCGAGGAGGGCGTCGAGGCCCTGCAGAAGGTCGTCGACACGCTGATCATCATCCCCAACCAGAACCTGTTCCGGCTGGCGAATGAAAAGACCACCTTCACCGAAGCCTTCGCCATGGCCGATGACGTGCTCTATCAGGGCGTCAAGGGCGTGACCGACCTGATGGTGCGCCCGGGCCTGATCAACCTCGATTTCGCCGACGTGCGCGCGGTGATGGACGAGATGGGCAAGGCGATGATGGGCACGGGCGAAGCCTCGGGCGAGAACCGCGCCGTGCAGGCCGCAGAAAAGGCGATCGCCAACCCGCTTCTGGACGAAATCAGCCTGAACGGCGCCAAGGGCGTGCTGATCAACATCACCGGCGGCTACGACCTGACCCTGTTCGAAATGGACGAGGCGGCCGAGAAGATCCGCGAAAAGGTCGATCCCGACGCCAATATCATCGTCGGCTCGACGCTGGACCCGTCGCTGGACGGCGCCATCCGCGTTTCGGTCGTGGCGACCGGCATTGATGCGGCCGTGGCCGAGATCCCCGCGCCGCGCCGTGGCATGAAAGAGCCGCTGACCCAGAACCCGGTCGTGGCCCAGAAGCCTGTCGAAGAGGAGCTGCCGGTTCCGCCGCGCCGCACCGCTCCGGTGGCCGAGGCCATCGAGCAGCCGGCACCGCGCCCGCAGCAGGCTGCTGCGCCGGCGCCGCGCTATGACGCGCCCCGCTATGACGAGGACGAGATGCCGCGCCCGGCCTATCAGCCGGAACAGCGCCCGCAGGCCGCCGCGCCCGCGTCGCAGGCCGACATGCTGAACGGCGATGCCGGCGGCTTCGTCGCCCCCTCGCGCCGTGCGCCTCAGCAGCCCGCAGGCACGCCATCGGACGCGGTGATGCAGCGTCTGGCCGCCGCTGTGCAGCGCGCGCCGGAACGTCAGGCCGCCGCCGCGCAAAGCCGTCAGCCCGCGCAGCCCCAGCCGGCCGCGCCCGAGGCCCCGCGCGGGACCAATCCCGGTCGCATGGCCGGCCTGTCGCGCATGCTTGAGCGCATCTCGGGCCATGCCGAGCCGACCGAGAAACCCGCCCCGGCGACAATCGCCGAGCGCGTGAACGAACGTGTCGCCTCGCGCTCGCGCAGCGGATTCGATGCCGGTTTCGACGATCTGGCCAGCCCGGATCGCGCGGACGACAATGTTGAAATCCCGGCTTTCCTGCGCCGTCAGGCAAACTGATCCGTTCACGTTTTTTACGATGATAAAGCAAAAGGGGCCACTTCGGTGGTCCTTTTTCTTTTGAATTTTAAGAGTTTGCCGCATCGCGGCGCAAAGGCGCCGGAGTCCCGGGCCGTTTGTTACATGCCGTTACAATTCGTTAATTGAGTGACGGGGGGTGCGTGCCTAACTGAGGATCAGCGCCGGGGAACAGTCTCTGGATGCATAGCGAATTTTGAAACGGCAGGCAGACTCATGCAGACGACAATTGCTCAGAAAGCCCGGTTCCGCGGTGTGGGGCTGCATTCGGGTGCGGCTGTCCGGCTGGCGATCCTGCCGGCCCCTGCTGATCACGGCATCGTCTTCGTGCGCACCGATCTGGACGGGGCGCGGATTCCGGCGCGCTGGGATCTGGTGACGCCCTCGCAGCTCTGCACGCTGCTGGACAATGGCCAGGGTGCCACCGTCTCGACGGTCGAACATGTCATGGCCGCGCTGGTCGGCACCGGCATCAACAATGCCGTGGTCGAGGTGAACGGACCGGAAATCCCGATCCTCGACGGCTCGTCGGCGCCCTTCGTGCAGGGCATCCTCGAGGCCGGGCTGCGCCGCCAGCTGGCGCCGCTGCGCGCGATTCGCGTGCTGCGCCCGGTCGAGGTGCGTGTCGGTGAAGGCTTCGCCCGGCTCTCGCCCGCCGATCACCTGCAGATCCATTTTGACATCGACTTCACCGATGCCGCGATCGGCCATCAGGAAAAGCGGCTCGACATGGCCAATGGCAGCTTTGTCTATGAGCTGATGGACAGCCGCACCTTCTGCCGTCAGGCCGATGTCATCTCGATGCAGCAGAACGGTCTGGCGCTTGGCGGGACCTATCTGAACGCGGTGGTGATCGACGGCGACAAGGTGCTGTCGCCCGGTGGCCTGCGCCACGAGGACGAGGCCGTGCGTCACAAGATGCTGGACGCCGTGGGCGATCTGGGTCTGGCGGGCGCCCCGCTGCTGGCGCTTTATACCGGCCACCGTGCCGGCCACGCGATGACCAACAAGCTGCTGCGGGCGCTGTTTGCCGCGCCCGACAGCTGGGAATGGGTGACCCTCACCCCGGCCATGGAGCAGCAACTGCCGGGCGCCGGGGTTGTCGCCTCGAGCGCCGGGATCGCGCAGCGCGTGCAAGAACTGGCCGTCGCCTGAAGGCGGCGGTCCGCACAGCGAATTTTTTCCGGTTTTGGCATTTTGCGCAGCCAGATTTTCTGTGCTAGGACGTCCGGGCTGTGCAGGCATATCCCTGCGGGGCGGCGTAAGATTCTGACGGGCAGGGTAGAATGACAGTCTTCAGATCGGGTTACTTGGTCGCGGCTGTGCTGTCGGTCGGCCTTCTTGCTGGTTGTGGCGGCGGCGGTGGCACCACCTCCGAATCGTTCGAGAATTTCACTGCCGAGGAAATCTACAAGCGCGGCGAATACGAGCTTGAGAACACCCGCAAGCCCAAGGACGCGGTGAAATACTTCACCGAGGTCGAGCGGCTTTATCCCTATTCCGAATGGGCCAAGCGGGCGCTGATCATGCAAGCCTATTCCTATCACCGCGCCCATGACTACGAAGAGGCGCGCGGCGCGGCGCAGCGGTTCCTTGACACCTATCCGGGCGACGAGGACGCGGCCTATGCGAAATACCTTCTGGCGCTCAGCTATTACGACCAGATCGACGAGGTCGGCCGCGACCAGGGCCTGACCTTCCAGGCGCTGCAATCGCTGCGCGAGGTGATCGAGGAATATCCCGACAGCGAATATGCGCGCTCGGCGATCCTGAAATTCGACCTGGCCTTCGACCATCTGGCGGCCAAGGAAATGGAGATCGGGCGCTATTACCTCAAGCGCGGGCACTATACTGCCGCCATCAACCGCTTCCGCGTCGTGGTCGAGGAATACCAGACCACCACCCATACGCCCGAGGCGCTGATGCGTCTGGTCGAGGCCTATCTGGCGCTCGGCCTGAACGATCAGGCGCAGACGGCAGGGGCGATTCTGGGCCATAACTTCAAGTCCTCGCCTTTCTATGTCGATGCCTATGCGCAGCTGCGCGGTCATGGCCTCAGCCCGCAGGCCAAGGGCGACAGCTGGCTGACCGGGGTCTATCGTCAGGTCGTGCAGGGCAAGTGGCTGTGACGGGGCGCTGACGCGCCGACAGGTGGGGCGATGCTGCGTTCGCTGGACATTCGCGACATGCTTCTGATCGACCGGCTGGAACTTGATTTCCAGCCGGGCCTCAACGTGCTGACCGGCGAGACCGGGGCCGGCAAGTCGATCCTTCTCGACTGTCTGGGCTTTGTGCTGGGCTGGCGCGGCCGCGCCGATCTGGTGCGCGCGGGCGCCGCGCAGGGCGAAGTCACAGCCGTCTTTACGCTGCCCGCCGATCATCCTGCCCGCGCCGTGCTGGAAGATGCCGGGATCGCGCCCGATGACGAGCTGATCCTGCGCCGTGTCAACACCGCCGAGGGCCGCAAAAGCGCCTGGATCAACGACCGGCGCGCCTCGGGCGAGGTGCTGCGCGCGCTGTCCGAGACGCTGGTGGAACTGCACGGCCAACATGACGACCGTGGCCTGCTGAACCCGCGCGGCCACCGGCAATTGCTGGATGCCTTCGCGGCCATCGACCTGGCCCCGATCCGCACTGCCTGGCGAGCATTGCGCGCCCTGGAATCCGAGATCGATGCCTTGGAGGCCGATCAGGAGACGCGCCGCAAAGAGGCGGATTTCCTGACCCATGCCCTGGAGGAATTGGGCCAGCTTGACCCGCAGCCGGGCGAGGATGTCGCCCTGGATACCCGTCGCCGCAGCATGCAGGCGGCCGAGCGGATCCGGGGCGATGTCACGCGCGCCTTGTCCGCGCTTGGCCCTGACGGGGCCGAAGGCGCGATGCTCGACGCGACACGTTGGCTGGAAGGGGCGGCGGAACATGCCCAAGGCAGCTTTGACGTGCCGCTGGAGGCGCTGTCGCGCGCCTTGATAGAACTGGGCGAGGCGTTCGGCGGCGTCGAAACGGCGCTTGAGGCGATGGAGTTCGACCCCGCCGAACTGGAACGGACCGAGGAACGGCTGTTCGCCCTGCGCGCGCTAGCCCGCAAGCATGACGTGCTGCCCGATGATCTGGCCGAGCTTGCCGCCGGATTGCAGCAACGCTGGGGGCTGCTGAAGGGCAATGACGAATTGCTGGGCGAATTGCGCCACGAAGCGGTTGGGCGCCGCACGGAATATCAGGGACTTGCCGATGCGCTAAGCGCCGCCCGCTTGCAGGCCGCCGAACATCTGGATACGGCGATGGCCCTTGAATTGGCCCCGCTGAAGATGGAGCGCGCGGTGTTCGAGACGCGGCTGGAACAGGGCGAATACGGGCCGGAAGGGCGCGACAACGTGTCTTTCACCGTCGCCACCAATCCCGGCGCGCCGGCTGGGCCGCTGGACAAGATCGCCTCGGGCGGCGAGCTGTCGCGCTTTCTGCTGGCGTTGAAGGTCTGTCTGGCGCGCGGCAATGACGCGCTGGTGCTGATCTTTGATGAGATCGACCGCGGTGTGGGCGGCGCGACTGCCGATGCCGTTGGCCGGCGTCTGGCGCGTCTGGCCGAGGATGCGCAGGTGCTGGTCGTCACCCACAGCCCGCAGGTCGCGGCTTTGGGCGGCAATCACTTCCGGGTGGCGAAATCGGTGGCGGGTGGCATGACCACCTCGGAGGTCGCGGCCCTGACCGACAGTCAGCGCATCGAGGAAATTGCCCGGATGCTGGCGGGCGAGGAAATCACCCCCGCCGCCAAAGAGGCCGCAAAGGTGCTGCTTGAGGGCCGCGCCTAGTCGAGGATCTCATCCACCTGCCGGATGATCGACAAAACCCGCCCGCTTTCAGGGTCGAACCGGATCAGCCGGTTGTCGACGATGCCATAGGCGCTGCCGACGGGAGGCTCGCTCATCCCGTAAAGGCCGGGGCGGCTGACGCGATGCAGCTTGCCCGGCGCAACCGAGGCGCCGACGCGGACGCCACCGGATGCGGATTGTTTCGCCGCCGCAGGGGCGTCGACGGCTGCCTTGGGGTTCTGCTGGGCGACCGCCACCGACGCGAGGGCGGCGGCGATCCACATGGCAAGAAACAGGGACAAACGCTTTTGGAACATGGCGTTATGCTTGACACAGATTCATTGATTCCATGTTAAACGCCGCAAGTCCCGGATTGGCTCCCTCACAAAGGCAAGAAATCAGCTTTTTCGATGACGCTGGGTAAACCTGGGCAGCATGGCCGAGAAGTCGCGCCCCTTGCCGTCCTCATCCTCGACAAAGCGGGCGTAAAGCGCGCTGGCCAGCTCGCCCATCGGCGTGTCGGCATCGGCGGATTCGGCGGCTTGCTGGCTCAGACGCAGGTCCTTGAGCATCAGCTCGGAGGCAAAACCGGGCTTGTAATCATTGTCGGCGGGCGATTTCGGACCCACCCCCGGCGCCGGGCAATAGGCGTTCATCGACCAGCTATAGCCCGAGCTGGTCGAGACCACGTCAAACATCTTCTGGCGGTCCAGCCCCAGCTTGTCGGCCAGCGCGAAGGCCTCGCAGGTGGCGATCATGGTCACGCCCAGAATCATGTTGTTGCAGATCTTGGCGGCCTGACCCGCGCCCGCCGCGCCGCAATGGACGGCCTTCTGGCCCATGATCTCGAAGAGCGGCTGGACCTTGGCGAAGCTTGCATCCGTGCCGCCGACCATGAAGGTCAGCGTGCCCGCCGCCGCGCCGCCGATCCCGCCCGAGACCGGCGCGTCCAGCGCACCCAGCCTTGCAGCGTCGGCCTGATCCGCGACCGCGCGGGCGCTGTCCACATCGACGGTCGAGCAGTCACAGAGCACCGCGCCGGCAGTCATGGCCGGGATCACCTCGGCCGCGACGCTGCGCAGGATGGCGCCATTGGGCAGCATGGTGATGACCACATCGGCGCCCTGTGCGGCGTCAGTGGCGCTGGCGGCTTTGGTCACGCCCTCGGGCATGGGGGCAGTCAGATCGAAGCCCGCAACCTGATGCCCGGCCTTCGCCAGATTGGCGGCCATCGGCCCGCCCATATTCCCAAGCCCGATGAAACCGATCTTCATTATTCGTCCTCCCAGGTGATTTCGTTCTTGCCCAGCGATGCCAGCATGAAGGCGACATGGGCGGGGCTGGCGTCGGCGCGCCATTGCGGATTGCGGTCCTTGTCGATGATCTGGGCGCGCACGCCCTCAAGGAAATCGCCGAACTCGGTGGTGCGGGCGGTAAAGCGCATCTCGCGTGCCAGACTGTCGCGGATGCTGGCGTCGTGGCGCGCCGCCCGCACCAGCGCCAGCGTCGCGGCCATCGACAGGGGCGAGGCGCGGCGCAGGGGTTTCAGCGTCGCCTCGTCGCCGGCGGCCTCAAGGGCCGCGATGATCGTGCTAACCGTGTCGCTCGCGAAAGCCGAAAGGTCGCGATCCGCCAGCGGCGCCTCGGGGCGGGGCTGGCCTGCGATCTGGGCCACGTCGCCGGTTTCCGCCAGCCGTTCGATCAGCGCCGGCCATTCGGATTCGGGCAGGTAGGTATCGGCAAAGCCGGCCCAGATCGCATCGCCCGGTCCCATGCGGGCGCCGGTCAGGCCCAGATATTCGCCGGCATGGTCGGGCGCATGGGCAAGGATCCAGCCTCCGCCGACATCGGGGATCATGCCGATGCCGGTCTCGGGCATGGCGATCTGGGTGCTGTCGCCGACGATGCGGTGGCTGGCATTGCCGCCGACGCCGACACCGCCGCCCATGACGAAACCCTGCATGAAGGCCACAACGGGTTTCGGATATTCGGCGATGCGGGCATTCATGCGGTATTCGTCGCGAAAGAACATCCGCCCGACCTGATGGTCGCCCGCGCGCGCGGCATGATAGAGCGCCGCGATATCGCCACCGGCGCAAAAGGCGCGCTCGCCCTCGGCGTCGATGATGACCAGCGGCACCTCGGGATCGTCCTGCCATGTCTTCAGCGCGGCGTTGATGGCCAGTGCCATGTCGTGGTTCAGCGCGTTCAGCGCCTGCGGGCGGGTGAAGGTGATGCGTCCGGCGCGGCGGTCCTTGCGGATCAGGATATCGGCCATCAGTTCCTCTCTGCCAGCAGGGCGCGACTGACGATCAGCCGCATGATTTCATTGGTGCCTTCAAGGATCTGATGCACGCGCAGGTCGCGCACGATCTTTTCGATCCCGTAATCGGCCAGATAGCCATAGCCGCCATGCAGTTGCAGGCATTGATTGGCGACATCAAAGGCGCGGTCGGTGACATGCAGTTTCGCCATCGCGCAGAACTTGGCGGCGTCGCGGTCACCCCGGTCCAGCTTCCACGCCGCCTGCCGCAGGAAGATGCGCGAGGATTGCAGCGCGGTCTCCATCTCGGCCAAGCTGAACTGCAGCGCCTGGAACTGGTCCAGTGTCTGGCCGAAGGCGCGGCGTTCGCCCCTATAGCGCAGGGTTGCCTCCAGCGCCGCCTGCGCGCCCCCGAGTGCCCCGGCCGAGATGTTCAGCCGCCCGCCGTCAAGCCCGGCCATGGCATAGCTGAAGCCCCGGCCTTCCTCGCCGATCAGGTTCTCGGCCGGGATCACGCAATCGTCGAACTGGACCTGCGCGGTGGGCTGGGCCTTCCAGCCCATCTTGTGCTCCAGCGCGCCAAAGCTGAGGCCGGGCGTTCCGGCCTCGACCACCACGGTCGAGATACCCTTGGGACCGGCCTCGCCGGTGCGGACCATGACCAGATAGGCGTCCGAATAGCTGCCGCCCGAGATGAAGGCCTTGGTGCCGTTCAGCTTCCAGCCGCCCTCCACCCGCTCGGCGCGGGTGCGCAATGCGGCGGCATCCGAGCCAGATCCCGGCTCGGTCAGGCAATAGGAAAACACCTTTTGCATGCTGCACAGATCGGGCAGCCAGCGGGCCTTGCTGGCCTCGTTGCCGAATTTGTCGATCATGCCGCCGCACATGTTGTGGATCGACAGGAACGACCCGACCGAAGGGCAGGCCATGGCCAGCGCCTCGAAGATCAGCGTGGCGTCAAGGCGCGAGAGGCCGGTGCCGCCGAACTCCTCGGCCACATAGATGCCACCAAGGCCCAGTTCGGCGCAGCGTTGCCACAGATCGCGCGGGATGGTGCCCGCCTCTTCCCAGGCGCGGGCATGGGGGGCGATATGCTCGGCCCCGAAATCCCGGGCCATGTCGAAAATCGCCTGTTGTTCCTCGCTTGGTGCGAAATCCATGCTTCCCCCCTCATGTCTTTCGTGCAGGTTCTGACCGGCAAATGTTGCGCAAGTTTTGCACGCGGGCATCTGCCTGGCAGAAAAAAAGGCGGGGGCGCTCTGGCCCCCACCCCTGTCGCTTGTCGCTCAGTCCAGCGCCTTGAAGTTCAGCGCCGCGCCGTCCTTGATCCCCGAGAACCAGCGCGAGGTGACCGTCTTGGTCTTGGTATAGAAGCGGAAGGCGTCCGGGCCATACTGGTTCAGGTCGCCAAAGGCCGACTTCTTCCAGCCGCCAAAGGTATAGTAGCTCAGCGGCACCGGGATCGGGAAGTTGATGCCGACCATGCCGACATTGACCCGGCTGGCGAAGTCGCGCGCGGTGTCGCCATCGGCGGTATAGATCGCCGTGCCGTTGCCATATTCATTGTCCATGACAAGGTTCAGCGCGTCCTCGTAATCCTTGGCGCGGACGGTCGACAGGACCGGGCCGAAGATCTCTTCCTTGTAGATGTCCATGTCGCGGGTGACGTTGTCAAACAGCGACGGGCCACAGAAAAAGCCGTTCTCATAGCCCTGGATCTTCAGCCCGCGACCGTCGATGACCAGCTTTGCGCCCTGATCCACGCCCGAGGCGATCAGCCGGTTGATGCGCTCTTGCGAGGCCTTGGTGATGACCGGGCCGAAATCCACGTCATTGCCGGCGGTATAGGGGCCGACCTTGAGCTTTTCGATCTTGGGCACCAGCCGCTCGATCAGCGCGTCGGCGGTCGCATCGCCCACCGGCACCGCGACCGAGATCGCCATGCAGCGTTCGCCCGCCGCGCCGAAGCCCGCGCCCAGCAGCGCATCCGCCGCCTTGTCCATGTCGGCGTCGGGCATGATCAGCATGTGGTTCTTGGCGCCGCCGAAGCACTGCGCGCGCTTGCCGTTATTGGCGGCGCGGCCATAGATATATTGCGCAATCGGGGTCGAGCCGACAAAGCCCACCGCCTGAACGACCGGGTGATCGAGAATCGCGTCGACGATTTCCTTGTCGCCGTTCACAACCTGCAGCACGCCGTCGGGCAGACCGGCCTCTTGCGCCAGTTTTGCCAGAGCGATCGAGGTCGAGGGCACGCGCTCGGACGGCTTCAGGATCATGGCGTTGCCGGCCGAGATCGCCGGACCCATCTTCCACAGCGGAATCATCGCCGGGAAGTTGAAGGGGGTGATGCCCGCGACCACGCCCAGCGGCTGGCGCATGGAGTAAAGGTCGATGCCGGGGCCGGCATCGCCGGTATATTCGCCCTTGAGCAGGGCGGGGGCGCCCATGCAGACCTCGATCACCTCAAGGCCGCGCTGCACGTCGCCGCGCGCGTCGGGCAGGGTCTTGCCATGCTCAAGGCTGACCAGCTCGGCCAGCATGTCCATGTTTTCGTTGATCAGTTCGCCGAACTTCATCATCACGCGGGCGCGGCGCTGCGGGTTGGTCGCGGCCCATGCGACTTGCGCCCGCGCGGCGCTCTGCACGGCGGCGTCCAGTTCGGCCGGGGTGGCCAGCGGCAGCTTGGCAATGACCTCGCCGGTCGCCGGGTTCAGGACGTCGCTAAAGCGGCCCGAGGTGCCCTTGACTTCCTTGCCGTCGATCCAGTGGCTCAGTTCCTTCATCGCGTCCTCCTCATGCGGAAAATCCATCTTGGGAGGGACTGTAGCACTTGCAGCATTGCCGGGAAAACAGGAAGTCTGGCAAAAGGGTTTTGCATTTTTGCAAAGGGTGCGGCGATGGACTGGGACGACATGCGCATTTTTCTGGCGGTCGCGCGCGCCGACAGCCTGTCGGCGGCGGGGCGGCGGCTGGGAATCGACGCCTCGACCGTGGGCCGGCGGGTGGCGCGGCTGGAGCAGGCGCTGGGGACGGCGCTCTTCGTGAAGACCCCGCAGGGCTATGCGCTGGCACCGGGGGGCGAGCGGCTGATGCCCCATGCCGAGGCGGCCGAGATCGCGCTTGCGGGCGCCGAGGAGGCGCTGTCAGGGCCCGGCGATCTGAGCGGGCAGTTGCGCATCGGCGCCCCGGACGGTTGCGCCAACTACCTGCTGCCGCAGGTTGCGGCCCGCATCTGCGAGGCGCATCCGGGGCTGGAAATCCAGATCGTGGCGCTGCCCCGGGTCTTCAACCTGTCCAAGCGCGAGGCCGATATGGCCATCGCCGTGTCGCAGCCGCAGGCCGGGCGGCTGGTCGTGCAGCGGCTGACCGATTACCACCTGCATCTGGCCGCGCATGAGGATTACCTGCGCGCCCATCCCCCGATCCGCGCCCGCGAGGACCTGCGCGGGCATCGCATGATCGGCTATATCCCCGACATGATCTTTGACCGCGAGCTGGATTATCTGGCCGAGACCGGGATGGAGCTGGCGCAGCTGACCTCGAACTCGGTCTCGGTGCAGATGCAGGCGGTGCGGGCGGGGGCGGGGCTGGGGATCGTGCATGATTTCGCCATTCCCTTCTGTCCCGGCGTGCGGCGGGTTCTGACCGCGCAGGTGTCGCTGACCCGCAGCTTCTGGCTGATCCGCCATGCCGACGATCGCCGCTCGCAGCGGATGAACCGGCTGGCGGATGCGCTGGCGCAGGGCATCCGCGCCGAGGTGGCGCGCTTGCAGGCACAGGTCGGGCCTTGAAGCGCGTCAGGACAAGAGGCCACTTGACGCAAGCGCGGGTTGCGGTGACGCTGGGCCGAAACGCGCCCGATCCGAGCCCGATCCGAGGAGGAATGCCATGCTCGTCAACCAGATCCTGTCGATGAAGCCCAGCGGCGATATCATCACCGTCGCCCCCGCGACCAGCGTGGCCGAAGCGGCCAAGCTGCTTTCGGAAAAGCGCATCGGCGCGGTTGTGGTTTCCGATGACGGCAAGATGCCGCTTGGCATCCTGTCCGAGCGCGACATCGTGCGCGAGCTGGGCAAGCGCGGCGCCGATGTGCTGGCCGTGCCGGTCAGCGATCTGATGACCAAGAAGCTTGTCACCTGCGCGACCGGCGAGGACGCATTGGAGATCCTCGAACGCATGACTGCCGGCCGCTTCCGCCACCTGCCGGTGGTCAACGATGCCGGCGAGATGATCGG
>JAGPGI010000298.1 GCA_018056045.1 Paracoccus sp. (in: a-proteobacteria) | reverse complement strand
GCGGGCGTCGGGCAGGCTTTCGCCCCTCAGCCGCAGCGGCAGCCAGACGTTCTTTTCCACCGTCGCCCATGGCATCAGGGTCGGTTCCTGAAAGACCACGCCCAGATCGCCGCTGTCATGCCTGCCCCGCCAGATGACCTTGCCGGTGGTGGGCTGCATCAGACCGGCGATCAGCCGCAGCGCCGTCGATTTCCCGCAGCCCGACGGCCCGAGAAGCGAGACGAACTCGCCCGAGGCCACCCGCAGGTTCATGCCCGAAAGTGCGGTGACGCCGCCGGCAAAGACCTTGCCGACGCCGACCATCCGCAACAGATCGGACCCTTCTGTCACGCTTATTTCTTCAGCTCCATGCCGACGCCCTTGCCGACGAAGTCCAGCGTATAGGCCTTGGAATAATCCAGATCGGGCGAGATGGCGCCCGCCTCGGCCATGTCCTTGAAGAAGCCGTCGATATGTTCCCTGGTCATCACCCCGATGCCCTTTTCCAGCGCGTCGCCGGAATCGACGATGCCGTAGGCCTTCATCTGCTCGCGCGCGAAGGCCAGCTGCTCGTCGGTGATTTCGGGGTTGTCAGCCTTGATCCGGGCATCGGCCTTGCTGGCATCCCCGTAAAGGTAATTGTACCAGCCCTTGGCCGAGCCATCGACAAAGCACTGCACCACTTCGGGGCGGGTGGCGATGGTATCGGCCATGGTCTCGATCAGGGTGGAGTAGGTGCCGTAGCCCGCATCGGCCAGCAGCAGCGAGTCGGGCGTCCAGCCGGCCTCTTTCTGGACCATCAGCGGCTCGGACGAGACATAGCCCTGAATGGCGCTGTTCTCGTCGGCGATAAAGGGCGCCATGTTGAACGTGTAGACCTCGCGCTGTTCGTCGGTGAAGCCATGCGCGGATTTCATCCACAGGTAATACGAGGCAAAGCCTTCGTCGCTGACATAGATCTTGAGCTTTTTCAGGTCGTCAAAGGTCTTGCCCTTGCCGGGATGGGTCAGAAAGACCTGCGGTTCCTTTTGAAAGGTGGCGGCGACGGCGACGACCGGCACGCCCTCGGCGGCGGCGTTGAAGGTGGACAGCAGATTGCCGGCCATGTTGAAGTCGATCTTGCCGGCCAGCATCATGGCGCGGTTGTTCACCTGCGGACCGCCGGGCACGATGGTGACGTCAAGGCCGCATTCCTTGTAGGACCCGTCCTCTGCCGCCTGATAATAGCCGCCGTGTTCGCCCTGGGCGACCCAATTGGTACCGAAGCTGACCGCGGTCTGGGCCATGGCCGCGGGCGCAAGGCCAGAACCGGCCAAGGCCGACAGAATCAGGATGCGTTTCATGGTAACTCCTGTTGGGGCGCTGGAATTCCTGTTTGCTTTCGGGGGCATCGTGCATGGCCACGGGCCATTACGCAACGAAAGCTTTCATAGCATTCTGCCTTTTCAGCATGGCCTGCCCATCTTGACCGCATCGGGGCGCTGGATCAGGATCGCGGCCATGCAGGCCCTGAACCCCAAAACCATCGCGGCGCCTTTTGGCCGTTATTCGCATGGCGTCATGACCCGAGGCGGCGGAGGGCTGGTCCTGACCTCGGGGCAGCTGGGGTTATGCCCGAACGGGGTGGTGCCCATGGGCGCGCTGGATCAGGCGCGGCAGTGCTTTGCCAATTGCGCCGCCATTCTAGCCGAGGCCGGACTTGGTCCCGGCGACGTTCTGCGCATCAATGCCTTTGTCACCGACAGGGCGCATTTTCCCGACTATATGGCGGCGCGGGATGAGTTCCTGACCGGGATCGAGGTGCTGCCCGCCTCGACCCTGGTGATCGTTTCGGGCTTTACCCGGCCGGAATTTCTGGTTGAGGTGGAGTTGACGGCAATGGAAAGGCCCCGATGAAGAACGTGATTTTTGACCTTGGCGCGGTGCTGATCGAATGGGATCCGACACTGGCCTTCGCCGACATCTTCACCACCCGCGAGGCCGCCGAGGCCTGGCTGGAGCGCATTGATTTCGACAGCTGGAACCGTTTTCAGGATGGCGGGCGCAGCTTTGATGACGGCGTGGCCGTCGCCCGCGCCGCCCATGGCGATGAGGCCCGCCACCTCGAGGGCTATCTGGACGCCTATTCCCTGACCATCCAGACGCCCGTGCCCGGCACCTGGGAAATTGCCGAGGCGTTGCTGGCGCGGGGCGTGCCGCTTTATGCGATCACCAACTGGTCGGCCGAGACATGGCCGCATGCGCTGGCCCTTTATCCCCGGCTTGAGACGATCTTCAACGACATCGTCGTGTCGGGACAGGTCAAGCAGTTGAAACCGGCAGCGGCGATCTATCGGCTGCTGATGGATCGCAACGGGCTTGAGGCCGGGGACTGCATCTTCATCGACGACAGCATGGCCAATGTCGAAGGCGCCCGCGCGGTCGGGATGGATGCGATCCATTTCACCGGCGCCGAGGCGCTGGGCCGGGAACTGGCGGCGCGCGGGTTGCTTTGAGGGGGCGCTATCCCTCTGAAAGCTCACCCCGTGCGATCAGATCCAGAATGCGCATGGCCTCTGCCTCGCGCCCGTCGGGAACGAACAGGTGGTCGTGAAAGAACGCCGAGACCGGATTGACCCCCATACCGTGCCGGGCAAGCGCGGTGGCGATATGGGCAATGAAGCCCACGGCCTCCAGCGATGAATGGATGTCCAGCGTGATCATCCGGCAGGGAAACTCATACGAAAGCCCATGGGCCTCGGCCTCTGATTTTCGCAAGATCAGCGTGCTTCCCTCGGCTTCGCGAAAAACCATTCGTGGTGTCAGGCCGGCCGGGATCGAACCATCGTCGATGGTCGTGAAGACGAACACGTCTTCAGCCAGCCTTGCCGAGAGGCTCCGCAGCAACGCATTCAGGTTCTTTTCGCCGCTCATCCAGCTTCCTTTCCGGCCTGGAAAAATCATGTAACATCCGGCGTGACAGCCGCAGAAACAATATTGCCGGCGCGCCAGGGAACGTAAATCGGTCGTCGCAAGGGTGTCGGGTCGGGATGAAACGGCTTTTCGGGGCTCTTGCGGCTGTTCGGCGGGGCTGCAGGGACAGGGGACGATGCGCATGGGTGACGACGAGCCGTTGTTTTCCGGTGGTCTTGATCACTGGCCTTCGAAATCGGCGCTGGCCGGGATGTTCAGATCGGACGGCTATCTGGTCACCGAGGGCAGATATTCGGTCCGGCTGGACGATTTCGACCATTTCGAGTTCAGGGAACTGGGCGGCGATCTGGGGCCGGGTCGCGTCACCGCCGAGAGCGACTCGACCGAAAAGCTGATCGCGTTTTCGCGCCGGGTGTCGAAGACCCTTGCCGATGCGGGGGTGCGGCACCGATTCGAAATCTATTCCGGGGCCGACGAACTGGCCGCCTATCTGCATCACGACTGGCCGAAAGACTGGTAGGTCCGGGTTCTGACCGTAAAAAATCACCTGCGGGGCAGATATTTTCCATTCACGCGCCCCGGATTCACGTCCCAGTCACGGACCGATCACGCCGCCTGTGGCAAAGTGAAATCACGACGCGGCGAAAGGCACAGCCGCAGGGCCACTCCTTCAGCCAGCGCGTCGGGTTTTTGGTTCACGAGGTGCAAGATGGTTACGAGTTTTCATAAGCCGGCCATCAGGGACGAGCAAAGGGACGAAGCGGTCAGCCAAGACGGACTGCGCATCCCCGAGCCGATCCGCATCGGGCGCGACAGTATCCTTGCGTCGGATGCGACGATCTGGGCGGGTCCGGTCAGGGGTCACATCCTGAATGTCGACCTGGCCCGGCCGTCCCTGTTGGGGGCAAAAAGCAATCTGAACATTTATTTCAGTAACCGACGAGGCATGTTGCATCCTCCGTCGCCGGGGTGAAAGGGGTCCGGATTTCATTCCCCCTTTCGCGGATCGGGGTGCGCGGCGCGTGATGGCCCCACAATCCCCCCCTCCCTGTCGGCCCTGCCCGGCACCTGCGATCCGCCAGGCCATGCCGCCGCGCCCATCGGGCCGGCGGCATGCGCATTTTCGCGCCTATTGCACCAGCTTGGCGGCGTGGCGCAGCGCCAGTGCATAGCCATGGGTGCCGAACCCGGCCATCACCCCATTGGCGCGCAGGCTGACAAAGGAATGGTGGCGGAAGCTCTCGCGCTTGTGGACATTCGAGATGTGGACCTCGATCACCGGCCCGTCAAACGTGTTCAACGCGTCCAGAATCGCCACCGAAC
>JAGPGI010000297.1 GCA_018056045.1 Paracoccus sp. (in: a-proteobacteria) | reverse complement strand
AGCATTGCATCCCCCTTGAAGGATAAGTCATGACCGAGCAGCCCGCCAACACCGCCAACACGATGTGGGGTGGACGTTTCGCCGCCGGCCCGGACGCGATCATGGAGGCGATCAACGCCTCGATCGGCTTCGACCAGCGGCTCTATGCCCAGGATATCCGGGGCAGCCGCGCCCATGCCGCGATGCTTGCGGCACAAGGCATCATCAGCACTAGCGATGCCGAGGCGATCGGGAAAGGGCTTCTCACGGTCTTGTCAGAGATCGAGAAGGGGGATTTCGCCTTTTCCACCGCGCTGGAAGACATCCACATGAACGTGGAATCGCGGCTGAAAGAAGTGATCGGCGAGCCGGCGGGCCGGCTGCACACGGCGCGGTCCAGAAACGATCAGGTGGCCACGGATTTCCGGCTTTGGGTGCGTGACCAGTGCGACGCGGCGATTTCGGGGCTGGACGCGCTGATCCGCGCGGCGCTTGCGCAGGCTGAGGCGGGCGCCGACTGGGTGATGCCCGGCTTCACCCATCTGCAAACCGCGCAGCCGGTGACCTGGGGCCATCACATGATGGCCTATGTCGAGATGTTCGGCCGGGATCTGTCGCGGTTTCAGGATGCGCGCAAGCGGATGAACGAATCGCCCCTTGGCGCGGCGGCGCTGGCCGGGACCGGCTTTCCCATCGACCGGCATGCGACGGCGCAGGCGCTGGGGTTTGATCGGCCGATGGCCAACAGCCTTGATGCGGTCAGCGACCGCGATTTCGCGCTGGAATACCTGTCCTCGGCCGCGATCTGCGCGGTGCATCTGTCGCGGCTGGCCGAAGAACTGGTGATCTGGTCCTCGGCCCAGTTCCGCTTTGTCACCATGTCGGATCGCTTTTCCACCGGCTCGTCGATCATGCCGCAAAAGAAAAACCCCGATGCGGCCGAGCTGATCCGGGCCAAGATCGGCCGCATCCTTGGTGCCGCCGTGGCGCTGTTCGTGGTGATGAAGGGCCTGCCCCTCGCCTATTCCAAGGATATGCAGGAGGACAAGGAACAGGTCTTTGACGCCGCCGACAACCTGATGCTGGCGCTGGCCGCGATGACCGGGATGCTGTCGGACCTGCATGCCAATCGCGACCGGCTTGAGGCGGCGGCGGGGTCGGGCTTTTCGACCGCGACCGATCTGGCAGACTGGCTGGTGCGCGAGGCGGGGCTACCCTTCCGCGACGCCCATCACGCGACCGGCGCGCTGGTCGCCATGGCCGAGGCATCCGGCGTCGATCTGCCCGATCTGACGCTGGCACAGATGCAATCCGTTAACCCGGCAATTACCGAAGACGTCTATAAGGTGCTGGGCGTGCATAATTCCGTCGCCTCGCGGACCAGCTATGGCGGCACCGCGCCGGCGCAGGTCCGCGCCCAGATCGCCCGCTGGAAGGAGAAACTGGCATGACCCGTCCCCTGCGCCTGACCGCGCTTGCCGGATTGCTGGCGCTGAGTGCCGCTTGCGGTGTCGATGGCCCGCCAACCCGCCCGGAGCCTGCACCTGAACCCGGCTTGACCGTTAGCGGAGAGGCGCGGATTGGTGTCGTCTCGACGCTCTGATCTGACGCCCCTGCGGCTGGTCTGGGCCGGGCTTGCGCTGCTGGGCGCCGGGCTTGCGCTGTGGCGGGGCGAGCTGCTTTGGCATGATGCCCGGGCCTCCGAGGTCGTGGCGCAGATCGCCCTGGCGATCTGGTGCCTGATCGAGACCATGGTGCGGCGCAACTGGGCCGCGCTTATGACCCTGCCGGCCTTGGCGCTTGGTATCGGCTGCGCGCTGCCGCTTTATCTTTTCATCCGCTCTCGCAGGATCGTCTGATGGACCATTTCAACTATGTGGACGGCTGGCTTTGCGCCGAGGACGTGCCGCTGACCCGCATCGCCGCAGCCGTGGGCACGCCCGCCTATGTCTATTCGGCGGCCACGCTGACCCGGCATTTCAAGCTGTTCCAGCAAGCGCTGGACTGGACCGATCATCTGGTCTGTTTCGCGGTCAAGTCGAACTCGAACCTGGCGGTGCTGAAGCTGCTGGGCGATCTGGGTGCGGGTATGGATATCGTCTCGGCCGGGGAATACGTGCGGGCGCGGGCCGCCGGCGTGCCGGGCGAGCGGATCGTCTTTTCCGGTGTCGGCAAGCTGGAATCCGAGATGCGTCTGGCGCTGACGGGCGGCATCCGCCAGTTCAACGTCGAATCCGAGCCCGAGCTGGAGCTGCTGTCGCGTGTCGCCCATTCCATGGGCTCGCGCGCGCCCATCGCCATCCGCGTGAACCCGGATGTGGACGCCAAAACCCATGAAAAGATCGCGACCGGCAAATCCGAAAACAAGTTCGGCATTCCCATCGCCCGCGCGCGCGAGGTTTATGCCCATGCCGCCCGGCTGCCGGGGATCGAGGTCGTGGGCATCGACATGCATATCGGCAGCCAGCTGACCGATCTGGAACCCTACCGGCAGGCCTATGCCAAGATGGCGGACCTGACCCGCGCCCTGCGCGCCGACGGGCATGACATCCGCCGTCTGGACATGGGCGGCGGGCTTGGCATTCCCTATCGGCGCGACAACAGCGCGCCGCCTTTGCCCTTGGAATACGGGCAGGTGATCCGCGAGGCCGTGGGCGATCTGGGCTGCGAGATCGAGATCGAGCCGGGGCGCAATATCTCGGGCAATGCCGGGATTTTGCTGAGTTCCGTGGTCTATCTGAAAGAGGGCGAGGGGCGCGATTTCCTGATCCTTGACGCGGCCATGAACGACCTGATCCGCCCGGCCATGTACGGCGCGCATCACGATATCGTCCCGGTGCGCGAGGCCGCTCCGGGCGCGGATGTTGGCCGCTTCGATGTGGTTGGCCCGGTCTGCGAGACCGGCGATACCTTCGCCAAGGGTGTGGATCTGCCGGGGCTGGCCCCGGGCGATCTGGTCGCGTTCCGTTCGGCCGGGGCATATGGGGCGGTGATGGCGTCTGAGTACAATTCGCGGCCGCTGGTGCCCGAGGTGCTGGTGCAGGGCGATCACTTCGCCGTCATTCGTGCACGACCGACGCTTGAGGAAATGCTGGGACGCGATACCATCCCGGAATGGCTTTGATCGGATCCCGTTGCAGCGTGGCCGCCGGGGGTTTCACACCCCCGGAACCCTGTGGGATATTTTGACATGAAAGAAGGGCGGGGCCATCCTGCGGCGGCGCGTGCGGTCGGGCTGACCCGCGCCGGCATGTGGTGGGAGGCCCTTGCCCGGGCCTTCTGGCCCCTTGGCGTCGTGCTGGCGCTGGTGCTGGCGGCGCTGGCCTTTGGCGCGACCGAGTTGTTTTCCAACGCCGCGCTGGTCTGGGCCATGGGGCTGGTGGCGCTGGCGATCCTGCTGGGGGCTGGCTGGGGGATCTGGCGGTTCCGCGTGCCGACGCTGGAACATGCGTGGGCGCGGGTCGATGAGACCCTGCCGGGGCGGCCGCTTTCGGCCCTGCGCGACCGAGTCGCGGTGGGGGCGGGCGATGAAGGGGCGGGCGCGCTTTGGAATGCGCATCTGGCGCGGATGGAACGGCTTGCGGCCAGTGCACGGCCGATTGCGCCCGATGCGCGTCTGCGCTGGCGCGATCCCGTTGGGCTGCGGCTGATCGGGTTGGTGGCGCTGGTCATGGCGCTGATCTTTGCGCCCACAGGCCGGCTGGGGCAGAGCCTTGCCGCGCTTGGCACGAGCTTTCGCCCGGTGCCGGAGGTTCGTCCCGACGTTCCCGCCGCCCCGACATGGGAGGGCTGGGCCGAGCCCCCCGCCTATACCCGCCGCCCGACCATCTATCTGAACGGATTGCCCGAGGGGCAGAGGCTGGAATTGCCGAAAGGCTCCAAGCTCAGCTTTCGATTTTACGGCGAGGGTGTCGCACTGGCGCAGGATATTGGCCCGGCAGTGGCCAAGGCCGACCCCTTGGCACCGGAATTTCTGGCCGAAAGGGACGGCGTGGTCGAGATTGCCGGCCGCCGCTTTGACATCACCGTCCTGCCCGATGCCGCGCCCATGGTGGCGCCGGGCGTTGCGCCCGAGCGCCGCGTCGACGGCCGGCTGGTGCAGGATTTCACCGCCTCTGACGACAATGGCATCGCTGGCGGTGCGGCGGTGATCGCGCTGGATCTGGCAGCGGTGGACCGCCGCTTCGGTCTGGCCATCGCGCCCGAGCCGCGCGAGGCCATCGCGCTGGAGTTGCCGC
>JAGPGI010000296.1 GCA_018056045.1 Paracoccus sp. (in: a-proteobacteria) | reverse complement strand
CGGCTGATAGTCGTCCAAGGGATGCCCGGACAGGTAAAAGCCCACGGCGGCATGTTCCTCGCCCAGCTTTTCGGCCGGCAGCCAGATCGGCGCCGGCACCGGGCGCGGCGGCGGCAGATCCTCGCCACCCCCGAAAAGCGAGGACTGGTTCGACTGCGCGGCCTCCTGCACGGCCAGCGACCAGGCCACCAGACCGTCCAGCGATTTCAGAACCTTACCACGGCTTTCCTCGATCATGTCGAAGGCGCCGGCGCGGGCCAGCATCTCCAGCGGGCGCTTGCCCACGCGGCGCATATCGACGCGGCGGGCGAAATCATGCAGGTCCCTGAAGGGTTTGTCGCCGCGCGCATCGGTAATCAACCGCATCGCCTCGACCCCCACGCCTTTCAGCGCGCCAAGCGCATAGACGATCTTGCCGTCCTGCACGCTGAACGTGGCCAGCGAGCGGTTCACGCAGGGCGGCACCGTCTCGATGCCCATGCGATCCGCCTCGCGCTTGTAGACGGCCAGCTTGTCGGTCAGATGGATATCGCAGTTCATCACCGCGGCCATGAATTCGACCGGGTGATTGGCCTTGAGCCATGCGGTCTGATAACTGACCACCGCATAGGCAGCGGCATGCGATTTATTGAAGCCGTAATTTGCGAATTTCTCAAGCAGGTCAAAAACTTCGCCGGATTTCTTTGCGTCGATTCCCTGCGCCTTGCAGCCCTCGACGAATTTCGGCCGCTCCTTGGCCATTTCCTCGGCGATCTTTTTGCCCATGGCGCGGCGCAACAGGTCCGCGCCGCCAAGGCTATAGCCGGCCATCACCTGCGCGATCTGCATCACCTGTTCCTGATAGACGATGATGCCCTGGGTTTCGGCCAGGATCGGGTCAATGGTCGGATGCAGCGATTCCAGCGGCCGCAGCCCGTTCTTGACCTCGCAATAGGTCGGGATGTTCTCCATCGGGCCGGGACGGTAAAGCGCGACCAGCGCCACGATATCCTCGATGCAGGTGGGCTTCATGCGCCGCAGCGCATCCATCATCCCCGAGCTTTCGACCTGGAACACCGCCACCGTGCGGGCGCTGGCGAACAGATCGTAACTGGCCTTGTCGTCCAGCGGGATGGCGTTGATCTGGTTTTCCGCCCCCGCAGCAGGCTGGTAAAGCTCGCGCCCGTCAGCGGCGACATGCAAAGGCCGCCCGCCCCCGTTGATCAGATCGACGGCGTTCTGGATGACGGTCAGCGTCTTCAGGCCCAGAAAGTCGAATTTGACCAGCCCGGCCTGCTCGACCCATTTCATGTTGAACTGCGTGGCCGGCATGTCGGATGCCGGATCGCGGTAAAGCGGCACCAGCCGGTGCAGCGGCCGGTCGCCGATCACCACCCCGGCGGCATGGGTCGAGGCATTGCGCAACAGCCCCTCGATCTTGGCGGCATAGTCCAGCAGACGGCCGACGACCTCTTCCTTGGCCGCCTCGCGCAGGCGCGGCTCGTCGGCCAAAGCTTTGGTCACGCTGACGGGCTTCACGCCCTCGACCGGGATCATCTTGGACAGCCGGTCCACCTGTCCGAAAGGCAGCTGCAGCACGCGGCCCACGTCACGCACCGCCGCCTTGGACAGCAGCGCGCCGAAGGTGATGATCTGGCCGACCTTGTCGCGGCCATATTTCTCTTGGACGTAGCGGATCACCTCTTCGCGGCGGTCCATGCAGAAGTCGATGTCGAAGTCGGGCATCGAGACCCGCTCGGGGTTCAGGAAGCGCTCGAACAGCAGCGAATAGCGCAACGGATCAAGGTCGGTGATGGTCAGCGCATAGGCCACCAGCGACCCCGCGCCCGAGCCCCGGCCCGGCCCGACCGGAATGCCGTGATCCTTGGCCCATTTGATGAAATCGGCCACGATCAGGAAATAGCCCGGAAAGCCCATCTGCTCGATGATGCCCAGTTCAAAGCGCAGGCGTTCCTCGTATTCCTCAAGGGGCACGGCATGGGGGATGATGGCAAGGCGCGCGCGCAGCCCGTCCCAGGCCTGACGGCGCAGCTCCTCGACCTCGTCTTCGGCAAAGATGGGCAGGATCGGCTTGTGCTTGCTGACCGCAAAGGCACAGCGGCGGGCGATCTCGACGGTGTTCTCGACCGCCTCGGGCAGATCGGCGAACAGCGCCGCCATCTCGGCCGGGGTCTTGAAATAATGCTGCGGCGTCAGCCGCCGGCGCGGCGCGGTCTGATCGACATAGGCGCGGTCGGAAATGCAGATCAGCGCGTCATGGGCGTCGAACAGGTCGGGCTTGGGGAAATAGACATCGTTCGTCGCGACCAGTGGCAGGTCCAGCGCATAGGCGATGTCGATCATGCCGCCCTCGGCGGCCTGTTCCTCGGGGACGGGACGGCCTTCGGCGTCGTGATGGCGTTGCAACTCGATGTAAAGCCGGCCCGGAAAGGCCCGCGCCAGTTCCGCGACCAGATCGCGTGCATCGGGCTGGCGGCCCTGCTGGACCAGCAAGCCGACCGGCCCCAGCGCGCCGCCGGTCAGGCAGATCAGCCCCTCGGCGCGCGCGGCAAGCTCCTCCAGCGTGACATGCGGCAGAGACTTGTCGTCGCGCAGGTAAAGGCAGGTCGACAGCTCCATCAGGTTCAGCCAGCCGGCCTGATTCTGCGCCAGCAGCACGACCGGCCCGGTGACCGCCGGTCCCGCCATGTCCGATTCCAGCGTGATCTGGCAACCGATGATCGGCTGCACGCCCGTGTCCTGCGCCTTGACCGAAAACTCCAGCGCCGCGAACAGCGCATTGGTATCGGTCAGCGCCACGGCGGGCATGCCGTTCTGCGCCGCCAGATCGGCAAGCTTCTTGACCGGGATCGCGCCTTCCAGCAACGAATGTTCGGAATGTGTGCGAAGGTGAATGAATCGAGGCGCGTTTTCAGGCATGGCGCCAATCTAGGCGCGACCTGCCGAACTGTGCAATTGCCCTTGCACGGAAATCGGCTAAGACTCGCGCAAGAAAGAAAAAGAGGCGCGCGAACGTGACCGACATTTTCCGGGCCGAGGGTCTGGGCAAGACTTATCCCGGCGTGCGCGCCAATGACGACATTAGTTTCGCGGTCGCTGCCGGAGAGATTCACGCCCTTCTGGGCGAGAACGGCGCCGGCAAATCCACACTGGTCAAGATGATCTACGGCCTCGTGCGCCCGGACGAAGGCCAGATGATTTTCGCGGGCCACCCCCATGCCCCCGCCGATCCGCGTGCCGCGCGGGCTGCGGGCGTGGCCATGGTGTTTCAGCATTTCTCGCTGTTCGATGCTCTGACGGTCGCCGAAAACATCGCGCTGGGGATGGAAAACCCGCCACCCCGCACTGAGCTTGCGCGCCGCATCGCCGAGCTGTCCCAAGGCTACGGCCTGCCGCTGAACCCCGCCCGCCGCATCGCCACCCTGTCGGCGGGCGAGCGTCAACGGGTCGAGATCCTGCGCTGCCTGCTGCAGAACCCGCGCCTGCTGATCATGGACGAGCCGACCTCGGTCCTGACCCCGCAAGAGGCCGAGATCCTCTTTGCCACCCTGCGCCAGTTGGCCGAGCGCGGCACCGCGATCCTGTATATCAGCCACAAGCTCGAGGAGATTCGCACCCATTGCGACCGCGCCACCATCCTGCGCCATGGCAAGGTCGTCGGCACCGTCGATCCCCGCGCCCATAGCGCGCCGGAGCTGGCCGCGATGATGGTCGGCGCCGAGATGCGCGTCATCGACCGCTCTGGCCGCAACCCCGGAGCCATGGTGCTGGCGGTGGCGGGGCTTTCGACCCCTGCCGGCCGCAACGAGGGCGTGGCGCTGAAGGATGTCGCGCTGCGCCTGCATGCCGGCGAGATCCTCGGCATCGGCGGCGTCGCCGGAAACGGCCAGGAGGAACTGCTTTCCGTCCTGTCAGGCGAGATCGCGACCGCGCCGGGCACCGTCATGCTTGAGGGCGCGGATCTCTCCGCGCTTTCCCCCGAGGCGCGGCGCCGCGCAGGCCTTCTCTCGGCCCCCGAGGACCGGCTGGGCCATGCCGCCGTCCCCGAATTCAGCCTGACCGAGAATACACTTCTGACCGCAGGCAGCCGCCAGAACCTGATCCGGCGCGGGCTGATCGACCACGCCGCCGCCCGCGATTTCGCGCAATCGGTGATCCGGGCATTCGACGTGCGCACCCCCGGCCCCGGCACCGCCGCCGGTGCGCTCTCGGGCGGGAACCTGC
>JAGPGI010000295.1 GCA_018056045.1 Paracoccus sp. (in: a-proteobacteria) | reverse complement strand
CCGATGATGCGCAGCTCTCCCGCATCGGGCAGGACCAGCAAAAAGCGCCGCCCGAACGCATCGCTGCGCAGCGCCGCAACCTCTGTGTCCAGCGTCGTCGCGCCCAGAATATTCGCGCTGGCCAGCGAGAAGTCGGGGTCGGTCACGGTGAAGGCGCGGTCCTCGGTCAGGACGCCGATCACCGGGTCGTTCAGGAAGATGGTGCCATTGGGCAGGCGGCCGGTGCGCAGGAAAGCCTCGGCCGACTGGCCGCAGGGCAGGTCGCTGTCATCGACGCGCCGGAGCCAGCCAAACAGCTCCAGCCCGGCGGGTGGGCCGCCGCCCAGCCCGCTGGTGATGCTGACCCGGATCTGCACCGGCTCTTGCGGGCGGATCGCCGGAATGGGGCGGCCGTCCAGCGCCAGAAACTCGGTCATGGCTTTCAGCGCCGGTTTCAGATCCTCGGCCGCGACGGGCGGGGCGGCCAGCAGCGCCGCCAGCGCCGCGCTCAGGGCTGCTTTTCGGGTGCGGCACATTGCGGATCCCCCCGTTCGGCGACCTTGATCAGCCCCCATGTTCCGGCGGCGCGCAGATGCGTCGGCCCGTCATGCCAGACCGTCGTGCCGGGCCTTGCCTCGGGGCGCAGCCATGCGGTGATCGCCTTGCCCGGCGCCAGCAGCGCCGAGCGCGGGAAGCCGAAGCCCGGGAACAGCTCGTCATAGGAATAGCCGTTCATGGCGAAGGAACGCTGCCGCGCCCGGCCGCCGGGATGAACCACGCGAATGACGATCTGTTCGCCCTCGCAGGCTGCCAGCTGCGGCTGACCGCTGTCCGAGACCGTGTAATCGGGCGGGAACGCCCAGGTGTTCAGATCGCTTGCCGCCCCGATCGAGGCGTCCGGGATCAGCTTGCGCAGCACCCGGTAAAGGGCCGGTGAATGCTGGCTGACCGCCGCCTCGCCCCGGTCATAGCTGTCATCGCAGACAGCGCAATCGGGGACGGCGCGGACCGCGCCCAGATCCGCGTCGGTGGCGGCGCGGCCGGTATCGGCCCAGACGCTGGTCATTGGCGAGGCCGCATCCCAGTGGTTCAGCCCGTCCTGATAGAACAGCACGAATTCGCGCAGGCTTATCGGCGCCGAGGCGTCGGCGGGCGTGACGGCATAGCGCATCGGCTGCCCGGCGCCGGTCCCCGGAACATGGGCGGCGCGGCAGAATTCATAGCCGTCGGCCGGGGCCGCGCAGTCCAGCCCGTCGGATGTCATGGCTTCCCAACCCAGGGGCACCACGTCGATGGCGCCGAACAACCCGTGCGGCCCCTGCGAGATCACGTCGCCCGTGGACTTCACCGGCACCGCGCCAAAGGCATAGGGGATCCAGTGGGTCTGCTCGTCCAGGGCCTGCGCCAGAGCCAGCCCGGCCAGCGCCTGCAGGTCCCCGGCCAGCGTCGCGGCGGCCGGGCAGTCGCCCGTGCCGCAAAGCTGGGTGATGACCGGCGCCAGCGCCGCAGGCTCGGCCTGCAGCCGCGCGGATGCCGTTCCGGCAATGATGTTCAAGGCAAACTCATGGCCCAGAATGCGCGCAATCCCCGTGCCGGGGGCCGCGTCGCTCATCGGCATCACGCTGACCCGCACTTGCACCGGCGCGGCGCTTTCGGCCTGCTGGGCGGTATTGCGCAGCGCCGCGAAATGCTGTCCGGGTGCCGCCGCCAGCATCGCGCGCAGCCGCCCGGTCGCGATCGAGGCCAGCGTTGCCGCCTGCTCCCGGGCATCGCCATCAAGATCGATGCGGACGCGCCCGGCATAGCTGGTCAGCAGCGGCCCCGCCTCGACCCCGCCATGACCGCCCGCGATGGCCTTGCGGTTATAGCCGTAACCTGCCGGCACGTCGCGGATCATGTCGAGCCCGGGCAGGCCAAAGCTGATCGCCAGCCCCGCCGAGGGGCGCAGCCCGGAGGGGGCCGAAACATCGGGCAGGCGCTCAAGCTCGATCAGCCCGCTCGCCTCATTCAGATGCGGGATCGGATCGGCGTTCAGCGGCACGATCTTTGGCAAGATCGCGTCGCCCAGCACGTCGCGCATCGCCCCGTCCTTGTCGCCCAGCAGGTTCAGGACCCGCAATTGCAGGCAATCACCCGCCCGCACCCGCAGCACGAAGGGCTCGGGCTGGCTGCCATAGACGTTGCGGATGGCCGCGATCACCGCATCGGCCTCCAGCGCCCCGAGGGCCCCGGTATCGGCGATATCCGGCAGGCCCTGCGCGCCGGGCTGCATCAGCGCCAGCATCAGCCCGTCCGGGTCGTGGACGCCCGGCGCATAGGCGGTGCCCTGCTTGTCGAACACGCGCCGCGTCTCGACGGCGACCAGCAGCGCCTGAACGATCCGCTGCGGAGCGCCGGCATCCTTGGGCAGCGGGCAGGCCAGACCCGAGCCGCCGACCAGCGCCGGCAACGGGTTGGCGGATTCGCTGGTTGCCGTACTCTCGGATCCGGCCAGTGACACGGGCAGCAGGCGGTCCCGGATCGGCTTCGGCGCGCCGATATCCGCCGGATCGCGGCCGGGATTGAGGGCGGCGATGGTGGCGGGGTCAGGGGCGCTCGGACCGTCATAGATCCGCATCAGGCCCCAAGCGCCGTTCCACAGCGCGTCGATGCTGCCGAAGTGATAAAGATAATCCGAGGAATGGCGCGGCACATCCGTCGGACCCTCCTCGGGCGCGATCATGGCGACGGTGCCGCCGTCGCGCCCCTCGGGACTGGCGCCGACATCGGCGCGCAGGCTGCCCTGCATCTCGAAATGTTCCGAGATGCCGATTTCCTGCGCGAACATGAAGCCCTCGATATTGTCGCATTGCGCCAGCGCGTCCTCATAGGCTTGCCAATGCGCGTGGTCCTCGGGTGTCCAGTCGATGCGGTTGGCGGGCGCGGTGTCGCGCCATTCGCGATATTTCCCCGGATGCGCCCCCGAGATCGCCGCGCGCGCCTCGCACAGGTTCTGCAGCGATGGCGTGGCGGCCGTGGCAAGGGGCAGCATGCCCTGCGGGAAGGCCTGGTCGATATTGCGCTTGAAGGGCTGGCCGGTCAGCGTGAAGGTGTGCTGCACCTCCTGCGCGCCCTGGATCATCCGCATGACCAGCCGCTCGCCCTGATAGCCCTCAAGCAGCGGGGTCTCGGGGTCTCCATGCAGGCCCGAATGCAGCGCCCCCGCCATGTCGCCCCATGCCCCGGCGATCTGGTGGCTGCGCGAGCAGGTGCCGGTCGGCCCCGAGGCCAGCGCCCGCACCGCATCGCTGTCGCCACGCATGCCGGGCGGGTTCATCGCCCAGGGCGCGCAGTCGCCGGACATGACCGCGTCGCCATCCTTGTCGGCGATGCGCAAGGGGATCGGCGCGCCGCGATAATTCACCAGATAGGGGTCGTGATGATCGACCGAGATCGACTCGGGCCGCTCGGGCGCCGCCACGGGTCTGGCCATGCTGCCGCGATTGCCAGCGCCCGCCGCCCGCTCGCGATAGCTGATCAGATGTTCCAGCAGATCATCGACCTCGTTCTTGCCATCGGCGCCAAGGCCCATCAGGTCGCCATGGTAATGCGCGCGGTGGCGGTCGTCGCGATTTGCGCCGCCCGCCAGCCATGCCGGAGGCGGCAGCGGATAGAAGAAGCTGCCCCGGCCCGGTTCGCGCTCAAATCCGGTGCCGCAGGTGTCCCGCATATTGAAGGGGCTCAGCCGATAGCGGGCCTCGCAATAGATTTTTGCCATGCCCTCCAGCGTCCCGATCCGGCGTGCCGCGATGCCGGTCGGATCGCGCATCGCGCGCCGGAAGCTTCGCTTGTCCTCGCGGTCGCGCGGATCGTAAAGCAGGGCGAAATCGGCGATGGACAGGGCGAATTCGCGGTAATCGGGGTGATAGGCATCGCTGAGACCGTTGCGGATCAGCTTGCGCGTGCCCTGCCACAGATCGCTGCCCCAGGCCACCATCGTGGGCGCGTCCGCCTTGGGCAGGGGCCTGACGCAGCCGGCGCCGCGCTTCCGGTCGTCGCAGATCAGCGGCCGCACGGTTGCGCCGTCATATTGGGCCGGCGGCTCGATCACCAGCGCGGCATAAAAGCCGTGCTGCTGGATCGAGCTGGGGCCGAAATGGTCATGGGTAAAGACCGTGCGCATGGTGCGGTCGATGGCCTTGCCGTTTTCATCCAGCGACAGGATCGGATCGGCGAACCAGCGCTGGGTCGTGGTCTGGAACCATTCGGGATGGGCGCTGCG
>JAGPGI010000294.1 GCA_018056045.1 Paracoccus sp. (in: a-proteobacteria) | reverse complement strand
CCCGCCCCGTCGAGCGTTCGGGCGTCGCGAGGATCGCCCGGCCGCGGTCGCGCAGGCGCTGGCTGTATTCCAGTGTCCTGAGTTCCTCGGTCAGCGAGATGCGGATATTGCTGTCCGAGCCAAAGCCCAGCCGCCCGCCGGCCTCGGCCCAGATGGTGCCGTTGAAGATGCCGTCGCCCAGGCTTGATTCGGTGATCGGGCACAGGCCCGCGACGGCGCCGGTGGCGGCAAGGCCGCGGGTCTCGTCCTCGGTCATGTGGGTCAGGTGGATCAGCGTCCAGCGCCGGTCGGGGGTGAAATTCTCCAGCACCCATTCGACCGGGCGGCGGCCGTAGGCGGCGCTGACTTCCTCGATCTCGGGGATCTGCTCGGCCAGATGCATGTGCAGGGGGCGGTCGGGGCGCAGTTCGGTGCAAAGCCGCAGCCCCTCGGGCGAGACGGCGCGCAGGGAATGCGGCGCGATGCCGATGCCGGCATCCGGGGGCAGGGCGGTCAGGGCGGCCTCGGCCCCCTCCAGCAGGCGCTGGAAGTCCTCGGGCGTGGTGCCGAAACGGTTCTGGCCCGGCGCCAGCGCGCGGCGGTCCACGCCGCCGAACTGGTAATGCACGGGCAGAAGCGTCAGCCCGATGCCGGTGCGGGCGCTGGCGGCGGCGATGCGCGCCGACATCTCGGCGATATCGTCGTAATGGCCGCCGCCCGGGCGGTGATGCAGATAGTGAAACTCGACATTGGTGGCGTAACCGGCCTCGAGCATCTCCATCTGCACGAGGCTGGCGATGGGCTCAATGTCGTCGGGCGTCAGGTGGTCCAGAAAGCGGTACATGATCTGGCGCCATGTCCAGAAGGTGTCGCGCGGCTCGGGGCCCTTGGCCTCGCTGAGGCCGGCCATGGCGCGTTGGAATGCGTGGCTGTGCAGGTTCGCCATCGCGGGCAGCAGCAGGCCGACGCGCTGGCCTGCGGGGGCGGCGCCCGGCTCGACCCGGGCGATCCGGCCCTGATCCAGCGTCACGCCGACATGTTCTGCCCAGCCATCGGGCAACAAGGCCCGTTCCGCCCAGATATGCACCATCGCCTCGCCCCTCCGCATGTAAAATAAGTTTAGACATAGAGTTTCATTAAGTATAGACATAGAGCAACCATGAAATCAATCCGGAGCTTTGCCGATGCTGGTCCTGACCGATGCGCAAATCGCCAGAATGGACGCGGAATCAGGTGGATATGGCCTGATCGAGCGTGGCGCGCTGGTCATCAGCGGGGATCGAATCGTCTGGGCCGGTGCCGAAACGGACCTGCCGGCGGAATATGCCCATGCGGCGCGCCACGATCTGGGCGGGCGGCTGGTGACGCCGGGGCTGATCGACTGCCATACCCATATCGTCTTTGGTGGCGACCGCGCCCGCGAATTCGAGATGCGGCTGGAAGGCGCCGGCTATGAAGAGATCTCGCGTGCCGGGGGCGGCATCCTGTCCTCGGTTCGCGCCACCCGCGACGCGGATGAGGCTGTGCTGCTGGCCGCCGCCTTGAAGCGCGTCGATCAACTGCTGGCCGAGGGCGTGAGCACGCTGGAAATCAAGTCGGGCTATGGGCTGGACGTGGCATCCGAGCTGAAGATGCTGCGCGTTGCCCGTCTGATCGGCGAGTTGCGCCCGGTTCATGTCCGCACAAGCTGGCTGGCCGCCCATGCGCTGCCGCCCGAATACAGGGATGACCGCACCGGCTATATCCGCGATGTGGTGATCGCCGGCATGCAGGCCGGCCATGCCGAGGACCTGATCGACGCGGTTGACGGCTTCTGCGAGGGCATCGCCTTTTCCCGCGACGAGATGGCGTCGATATTCGACCATGCCGCGACGCTGGGCATCCCCGTCAAGCTGCATGCCGAACAGCTTTCCGATCTGGGCGGCGCGGCGATGGCCGCCGCCCATGGCGCGATGTCCGCCGACCATCTGGAATGGCTGGGTCAGGACGGCATCGACGCCATGGCGGCCTCTGGCACGGTGGCGGTGTTGCTGCCCGGCGCCTTCTATACGCTGCGCGAGACGAAATATCCGCCGGTAGAGGCCCTGCGCGACGCGGGTGTGCCGATTGCGCTGGCCACGGATTGCAACCCCGGCACCTCGCCGCTGACCTCGATCCTGCTGACGATGAACATGGGCGCGACGCTATTCCGCCTGACGCCCAGCGAATGCCTGACCGGCGTGACGCGTCACGCGGCCACGGCGCTGGGGCTGACCGATCGCGGCCAGATCGCCCCCGGCCTGCGCGCCGATCTGGCGATCTGGGACGTCAAACACCCGGCCGAGCTGACCTATCGCATCGGCTTCAATCCCCTTCATGCCCGCATCGTCGGAGGCGAATTTGTCTGAACTGATCCTGATCCCCGGGGAAACCACTCTGGCCCAGCTTGAACAGGTCTGGCGCAAGGGGCTGGCCGTGCGGCTGGCCGACAGCGCCCGGCAGGGCATCGCGGCCTCGGCCGCGCGCATTCAGGCCGCCGTCGACGGCGACGCGGCGGTTTACGGCGTCAATACCGGCTTTGGCAAGCTGGCCTCGATCAAGATCGCGGCGGGCGATACCGCGACGCTGCAAAGAAACCTGATCCTGTCGCATTGCTGCGGCGTGGGCGAGCCGGTCGAGCCGGAAACCGTGCGCCTGATCATGGTGCTGAAACTGCTGTCGCTGGGCCGTGGCGCCTCGGGCGTCCGCCCCGAGCTGATCCGGCTGATCGAGGGCATGCTGGCCAGGGGTGTCCTGCCGGTCATTCCGGCGCAGGGCTCGGTGGGCGCCTCGGGGGACCTCGCGCCGCTGGCGCATATGGCCGCCGTCCTGCTGGGCGAGGGCTATGCGACCTATGACGGCCACGAAATGTCGGGCGCTGCGGCGCTGAAGGCCGCCGGCCTGACCCCGGTGGTGCTGTCCGCGAAAGAGGGGCTGGCGCTGATCAACGGCACCCAGGCATCGACCGCATTCGCTCTGGCGGGGCTGTTTGACGCCTTTGCCAATGCCCGGGCGGCGCTGGTTATCTCGTCGCTCTCGACCGATGCGATCATGGGCTCGACCGCGCCCTTCCTTGAGGAAATCCACACACTGCGGGGCCATCGCGGCCAGATCACCGCCGCCCGCGCCATTCGCGACCTGATGGCCGGATCCGAGATCCGCGAAAGCCACCGCGAGGGGGACACCCGCGTGCAGGATCCCTATTGCATCCGCTGCCAGCCGCAGGTGACCGGCGCCTGCATCGACCTGCTGTGGCAGGCCGCCCGCACGCTGGAGATCGAAGCGAACGCCGCCACTGACAACCCGCTGGTGCTGGTGGGCGCCGATCAGATCGTCTCGGGCGGGAATTTCCATGCCGAGCCGGTGGCCTTTGCCGCCGACCAGATCGCGCTGGCCATTGCCGAGATCGGCGCGATCTCGCAGCGGCGCATCGCACTGATGGTGGACCCGACGCTGAGCCATGACCTGCCGCCCTTTCTGACCCCCGATCCGGGGCTGAACAGCGGGCTGATGATCGCCGAGGTGACCAGCGCCGCATTGATGAGCGAAAACAAACATCTTGCGACGCCTTGCTCGACGGATTCTACCCCCACCAGCGCCAATCAGGAGGACCATGTCAGCATGGCCGCCCATGGTGCGCGGCGGCTCAGGCGCATGAACGCGAACCTTGCCCAGATCATCGGCATCGAGGCGCTTTGCGCCGCCGCCGGCGTCGAATTCCGTGCGCCGCTGAAAACCTCGGACACATTGCAGGCGGTGATCGCACGGCTGCGCGAAACCGTGCCGCCGCTGGAACAGGACCGCTATCTTGCCCCCGATCTGGCAGAGGCCGCGAACCTGATCCGCGAAGGCGAACTGGTCGCCGCCGTCGCCCCCGAATTGCTGGCCGAGGTGGCACCGTGATCCCGGTCGAGGTCGTCCCCGGCGACAGCCCGGTCATTCTGGGCCTGCCCCATACCGGCACCTGGCTGCCCGACGATATCCATGCCCGGCTGAACCCGCGCGGGCAGGTGCTGGCCGATACCGACTGGCATATCGAACGGCTTTACGACGGGCTGCTGCCCGGCGCGACCACGGTGCGCGCGACCTTTCACCGCTATGTCATCGACGCCAATCGCGGCGCCGACGATGCCAGCCTCTATCCCGGCCAGAACACCACCGGGCTGGTGCCGCTGACCGATTTCGATGGCGAGCCGATCTGGATCACGGAACCGGACGCTGATGACATCGCCCATCGCAAGCACCAGTTCCACGGC
>JAGPGI010000293.1 GCA_018056045.1 Paracoccus sp. (in: a-proteobacteria) | reverse complement strand
CCGCTGGTCGGTGCCGACCTATGGCGCCATCAACCAGACCGTGCGCCCGATCATCGAGGCGCTGCCGGACGCCAAGAAATGGTACACGATTACGCCGCAATATGTCTTTGGCGACGGTCTGCTGAACGCCGCCAAGGCGGTGTTTGCCGAAAAGGGCATCGAGCATGTCGGCAACAGCTATCATTCGCTGACCGACAAGGAATTCTCGGGCTATCTGACCAATGCCATCGCCGCCCAGCCCGATGTGCTGCTGCTGCTGAACTTTGGCGCGCAAAGCTCGGACACGCTGCGGCAGGCGGTCAGCTTTGGCCTCAAGCAGCGCATGACCATCGTCGTCGCATGGGCCTCGGGGCTGGAGCAGTTCGAGGCGCTGGGGCCCGATATCTGCGAAGGCATCTATTTCGGCACCCAGTATTGGCATGGCGCCGATACGCCGATGAACCGCGATCTGGTGGCAAGGGTCCGCGAAAAGCACGGCTTCAATCCGAACTATTCCTTTGCCGGCTCGTATATCTGCGCCCGGCTCTTGCTGGATGCGGCGGTCAAGGCCGGATCGCCCGATGGCGCCGGCGTCGCCACGGCGCTGGGCGGGCTGACCTATGAGGGCCCGACCGGCACCGAGGAGATTCGCGCTGCCGACCATCAGGTGATTAAGGATTACTACCTGCTCAAGGGCAAGGCCAAGGCCGACATGGCCGACAAGGACGACTATGTCGAGATCGTCGGCTCGGGCAAGTCGTTCCTGTCGCCCGAGGAAGCCGGCTGCAAGATGCCCGCCTGATACCCGGCCTTGCCGCGCAGGGTCCATTCGTCCGGTTTCAGGAGAAGCTCGTGATCTACCTCTTCCAGATACTGAACGGCATCGGTCTGGGGATGCTGTATTTTCTGCTCGCGGTCGGCCTCAGTGTCATTTTCGGCCTGTTGCAATTCGTGAACTTCGCCCATGGCGCCTTCTATCTCTTGGGCGCCTACCTGACCTATGACCTGACCATGCGCGGCTTCGGGTTCTGGGTGGCCATGCCCGTGGCCACCCTGATCGTCGCCGGGCTTGCGGCGCTGATCGAGGCGGCATTGCTGCGCCGTATCTACAAGTTGCCGCATACCTTCCACATCCTGGTGACGGTCGGCCTTGCGCTGGTCATTCAGGAACTGGTGATCATCGCCTGGGGGCCGCTGGGCGGCTCGGTGCCGGCGCCCGAGGGGCTGCAGGGCGTCGTCATTCTGGGCGATTTCATCTATCCGCAATACCGGCTGTTCACCATCGGCTTTACCGCCGTTCTGGCCGGCCTTTTGTGGTGGCTGCTCGAAGGCACCCGGCTGGGCGCCATCGTGCGCGGCGGCTCGGAATCGCCCGACAACATGGCGCTGCTGGGCTATGACACGCTGCGCATCAACACCGCCGTCTTTGGCTTCGGCGCCGGGCTTGCGGGGCTGGCCGGGGCGCTGGCCGCGCCGATCCGGGGGGTCGAGCCCTTCATGGGCGCCGAGGCGCTCTCCGTCGCCTTCGTGGTCGTCGTGATCGGCGGCATGGGCAGCTATACCGGGGCGCTGGTCGCCGGGCTGCTGGTGGGCGTGGTGCAAAGCCTGATGGCGACAATCTGGCCCGAGGGGGCGCGGCTGATGATCTATGTCGGCATGGCGCTGGTCATCACGCTGATGCCGCGCGGCCTGCTGGGAAGGACCTGAGCGATGAACCCACTCGACAAGCCTCTGGTGCAGTTCGCGCTGGCGGTGCTGACCGTCGCGGTGCTGCCGCTGTTTCTGTCCTCGGGCATCCTTGCGACCGAGATCCTGATCTTTGCCATGGTGGTCGCGGCCTGCAACCTGCTCTTGGGCTATACCGGCCTTCTGTCCTTCGGGCAGGGCATCTTCTTTGGCATCGGCACTTATGTGGCGGGGATCTGCCTGACCCGCTGGGCCATTCCGGTTCCGCTGGTGCTCTTGGGCGCGGCGGTTCTGGGCGCGGCCACGGCGATGCTGGTCGGCTGGATCTCGATCCGCCGGCAGGGGGTCTATTTCGTCATGCTGACGCTGGCCTTCTCGCAGCTTTTCTACTTTCTCGCCTATACGTTCAGCGGCGTGACCGGCGGCGATAACGGCCTTCTGGGCGTGCCGCGCCCCAGCATCGGCGGCACCGCGCTGGACGCGCCATGGTCCTATTACAGCTATGTCGCGGTCTGTTTCGTGATAATCTTCGCGCTGCTGATCATGGTCACGCAATCGACCTTTGGCCGCACGCTGCTGGCGATCCGCGAGAACGAGGGCCGCGCCGCCGCCATCGGTTTCCCGACCCGGCTCTTCAAGATCGAGGCCTTCGCGATCTCGGGCGCCGTCACCGCCTTCGGGGGGGCGCTCCATGCCATGCTGATCGGCGTCGCGCCGCTGTCGAACATCGAATACCACACCAGCGAACTGATCCTGATCATGACCATCATCGGCGGCAGCTCGGGCCTGTTCGGCTCGGTTCTGGGGGCAGCCTTCTATCTGCTGGCGGCAGATGCGCTGTCGACGGTCTGGCCGCGCTGGCTGCTGCTGCTGGGGCTGGTGCTGATCACCGTCGCGCTGTTTTTGCAACGCGGCCTGTGGGGGCTGGTCGAGCGTGGCTATGATCTGGCCTTCCGCCGTGGCGCCCGCCCCGAGACCAGGCCCGACACCCCGGCCGAGGAGCACTGAGATGAGCGACATCGCATTGCAGACCAGCGGTCTCGGGGTGAAATACGGCAATTTCCACGCGCTTGCCGATGTGGATCTTAAGATCCGCCGCAACTCGGTCCATTCGATCATCGGGCCGAACGGCGCCGGCAAGACGACGCTGTTTCACGCCCTGACCGGGCGGGTGCGGGCCTCGTCGGGGCGGATCGAGCTGGACGGGCACGACATCACCGGCACCAGCGACGATGACCGGGTGCGGCTGGGGATCGCGCGGTCGTTTCAGGTCACCAGCCTGTTTCCCAACCTGACGCTGCGCGAGAACCTGCGGCTTGCCGCGCAGGGCCGCACGCCCTGGCAGACGCTGGCGCCGTGGCGGCGGGCCGACACGAACACCGCGGTGCTGGCGATCGTCGATGAGGTGACCGAACGGCTGGCGCTTGGCGCGGTCGCCGGCCGGCTGGCGGGCGAGCTGTCGCATGGCCAGCAGCGCCGGCTCGAGGTCGGCATGGCCATGGCGGCGCGCCCGCGGGTGATCTTGCTGGACGAGCCGACCTCGGGCATGGGCATCGACGATATCGAGGTGATGAAGCAACTGATCCGCGATCTTGGCGGCGATCACACGGTGCTGTTCATCGAACACAACATGGGCATCGTCATGAACATCTCGGACATGGTGACGGTCATGCGACAGGGCCGCAAGCTGGTCGAAGGCCCGCCGGCACAGGTCCGCGAGGACCCCGAGGTGCAGCGCGCCTATCTGGGCAACATGATCACGGGGGATATCGCATGACGCCGGCTTTGCGACTGACCGATCTGCACAGCTATTACGGCAAGAGCCATATCCTGCAGGGGGTGACGCTGGAGGTCGGGCCGGGCGAGATCGTTACCCTGCTGGGCCGCAACGGCGCTGGCAAAAGCACGACGCTGAAATCGGCGGTCGGGCTGATCACCCCGCGCCGGGGCAGGGTCGAGCTGCAGGGCCGCGACGTCACCGGACTGCCTGCGCATCGCATCACCTCGGCCGGGCTGGCGCTGGTGCCCGAGGATCGCGGCATCTTCCAGTTGCTGACGGTCGAGGAAAACCTGCGCATCGCCGCGCGGCGCGGCTCGCCCTGGGGGATGGCCGAGATCTTTCGCATCTTTCCCCGCCTTGAGGAGCGGCGCCGGAACGGCGGCGGCCAGCTTTCGGGCGGCGAGCAGCAGATGCTGGCCATCGCAAGGGCGCTGCTCAATGGCCCCAAGGTGCTGATGCTCGATGAGCCGGTCGAGGGGCTGGCCCCGATCATCGTAGAGGAAATCGTGGCCCAGATCCGCCAGATCCGCGACGCGGGCGTCCCGATCCTGCTGGTCGAACAGAACCTTGCCGTCTGCAGCCAGCTTGCCGACCGCCATTACGTCCTTGAACTGGGCCAGATCGTGCATTGCGCCTCGGCCAGCCAGTTCCGCAACGACCCCGATACCATCGACCGCTATCTGGGCGTCAAGGCATGAAGGAAAACACCATGTCCAATCTGGGGGCCAATCCGGGGTCCAATCTGGGGTCCAATCTGGGGATCGACGCAGAACGGCTGTGGGACAGCCTGATGGAAACCGCGCGGATCGGCGGCACGCCCGATGGC
>JAGPGI010000292.1 GCA_018056045.1 Paracoccus sp. (in: a-proteobacteria) | reverse complement strand
ACGGTGATCAGGAAGGTGGCCTGCCAGCGTTCGATCAGCTTCCAGAAATTGTCAAAGACGCCCTCGCCGCGATAGCCGGCGGGGGTGGGCATGACCATATGCGCCCCGGACATGATGCAGGACATCAGAACCGGATAGGCGGCAAAGACGTGAAACATCGGCAGCGGGCACAGAAGCACATCCCTTTCGCTGAACAGCAGCACGCCGCCCAGCCAGCCGTTATAGATCATGCCCGATTGCTTGTGCTGGGCAACCTTGGGCGTGCCGGTGGTGCCGCCGGTATGGAAATAGGCGGCGACGCGGTCCTCGGTCACCTCGTCAAAGGTCAGGCGGTTATGGCGCTGGGCGCTGGCGGCAGCCTCGAAATCCATGACTTTCGCGTGGTGGCGGGTGGGGGTCTTGGGGCGCATCAAGGGCACCAGCAGGCGCTTGATGCCGGTCAGATACTGGCGCAGATCGACCTCGAGCACGGTCTGGACATTGGGGGCCATGGCGACGGCGGCGGCGGCCTTTTGCGCGATGTCGGCCTTGGGAAAGCTTTTCAGCGTCACCAGCACCTTGGCGCCGGTTTCGCGAAGGATTCCGGCGATCTGTTCGGGTTCGAGCAGCGGGTTGATCGGGTTCACGATCCCGACGGTCGCGCCGGCGATCAGCGTGATGGGCGCCTCGAGGCAGTTGGGCAGCAGATAGGCCACGACATCCTTGCGGCCGATGCCAAGCTGGCTAAAGAGGTTCGCGGTCTCGGTCACGCGCTCATGCAGCTCGTTCCAACTCAGCGTGCGCGCCGGCGCATCGGGGGCCGAAAAGAGCTGAAAGCTGATCGCGGGGCGCTGGGGATGGGTGTCGCGCATCCCGGTCAGGGCTGCGTAGATACTATGCGGTAGCTTGCGCTCGGCATAGAGCATCTCGTTCTCGACCGCGTCGCGGTCTGCGACTGACGCGAACCTGACCATTGATGTTCCTCCCAGATCGTCCTTAGGGGTCTCCTGGCCCCGGCGTGAGCATGGTCTGAAACATGGTGCCGGGGCAAGTTCCAGCCTGGCCCCGGCATGTCAAAACGCAGCGTCAGAAGATCGGGTCAGGCCTGCGGGATGCGCAGGGTCTGGCCCGGATAGATCTTGTCGGGATCGCTGAGCATGGGTTTGTTCGCTTCGAAGATCTCGCGGTAGCGGTTTGCGCTGCCGAGATAATGCTTGGCGATGGCCGAGAGCGTCTCGCCCTTCTGCACGGTATGGAAGACCGGCTTGGCGCCAGCCGGGGCCGGGGTCTCGGTGGTGGTCTCGGGGGCCAGCTCGACGCGGGCGATGCCCTTGATGTTGCCCAGCGCCAAGACCAGCTTTTCCAGCGTCTCCTGATCGCGGGCCTTGCCCGAGATGATGATCGTGTCACCGCCGCGCAGCGTCAGATGCACGTCCTTGGCGGTCAGACCCAGCGCCTTCAGCTCGGCCTTGAGCGCGGCGACCTTGCGGTCGGTGTCGCTTGGCGCGGGCTGAGCGGCGGCGGGCGCCGGCGCCGCCTCGGCCTCGCTGCCAAGAACCGATTTCCCCGCATCCTTCACGAAATCCCAGAAAGCCATCGCTATTCCTTTCAGATTGACTTGTTTGGGCAACGTTTGGCCGACGCGGCAGTTCCCGGACATTTTAGACAATCAATGGTTGAGAAAATGAACTGAGGCGCCTAGTTTTGCGGCAGGAACAGGGGGTCAAATGCTGTCGAAAATAGTCAAATCACTGATTGTGGTGGCTTTTTCCGGGCTGCTGGCAATGCCGGCGGCGGCGGTCGATGTGAAGATATCGACCAAGTCGCCCAGTCTTGGCCCGGTCACCTGCTACAATACCTCGCGTCTCGAGAATGAGACGGCGGTTCGCGCCACCAATGCCATCCGCAAGCAGCGCGGGCTGAAGCCCCTGCGCGCCAATGCCGATCTGGCGCTGGCGGCGGCGCGTCATGCCTGCGACATGGCGCGGCGCAGCGTGGTCTCGCATCGCGGCGTCGGGACGGGCGGCCCGATGCAGCGGGTCAAGAAGACCGGCTACAAGCCCCAGCTGACCGCCGAAAACATCGCCGCCGGCCCTTGGGGACAAGAGCGGGTGTTGATGGAATGGGAACGCTCCAGCGGGCATCTGGCCAATATCCTGATCCCGCAGATCCAGCATTACGGCATCGGCAAGGCGATCGCTGCCGATGGCAAGACGGTGTTCTGGGCGGCGGTCTACAGCGCCCCCAAGCGGCGCTGAGCCGGCGGCGCGCGGGAATGGCGGCGGGCTATTCCGCTGCCGCGACCCCGGCATCGGCAAAGCCTTCGGTGAATTGCAGCCGGGCCAGACGCGCATAAAGTCCGCCTTGTGCCACCAGTTCGTCATGCCGGCCTTGGGCCACGATGCGGCCATGGTCAAAGACCACGATGCGGTCGGCCTTTTTCACCGTCGCCAGCCGATGCGCCACGATGATCGTGGTGCGGGTGCGGGCCAGCTCGTCCACCGCCTCTTGCACCAGCCGTTCGGATTCTGCGTCCAGCGCGCTGGTCGCCTCGTCCAGAAGCAGGATCGGCGCGTCGCGCAGGATGGCGCGGGCGATGGCGATGCGCTGCTTTTGGCCCCCCGACAGCATCACGCCGCGTTCGCCCACATAGCTGTCATAGCCCTCGGGCAGCAGGGTCAGGAATTCGTCGGCATGGGCGGCGCGCGCGGCGGCCTCGACCTCGGCATCCGAGGCGCCGGGGCGGCCAAAGCGGATATTCTCGCGCGCGGTGGTGGCGAAGATCACCGGATCCTGCGGCACCAGCGCGATGGCTTGGCGGAAATCGGCCCGTGCCATGTCGCGCAGATTGATCCCGTCCAGCCGCACCACGCCGGCATCGGGGTCCCAGAACCGCTGGATCAGCTGGATCACCGTCGTCTTGCCGGCGCCCGAGGGGCCGACCAGCGCCACGGTTTCGCCGGGCGCGATCTCCAGCGTGACGTTTTCCAGCGCCGAGCGGTCGGGCCGGCTGGGATAGTGGAAGGTTACCTCGTCGAAGTCGATCCGGCCCTTGACCGGGCGGGGCAGGGGCACGGGATGGGCGGGGTCGCGCAGGCTGTCCTCGGCGGTCAGCAGCTCGGTCAGACGCTCGGTCGCGCCGGCGGCGCGCTGCAATTCGCCCCAGATTTCCGAAAGCGCGCCGACGGCGCCGGCGACCAGCACGGCATAGATGACGAATTGCACCAGCTCGCCCACGGTCATCGTCTCAAGCCGGACATCGCGGGCGCCGATCCACAAGACCCCCAGCACGCCCGAAAATATCAGAAAGATCACGATCACGGTCATCACCGTGCGCGTCTGCACCCGGCGCAGCGCCGAATCGAACGAGCGCTCGGTCACCTCGTCAAAGCGGGCGCGGGTCGGGATTTCGTGGGTAAAGGCCTGAACGGTCTGCGCCGACAGCAGGCTTTCCGAGGCCGCGCCCGAGGATTGCGCGATCCAGTCCTGATTTTCGCGCGAAAGCCCGCGCAGCCGCCGGCCCAGCACGATGATCGGGACGACGACCACCGGCACCAGCACCAAGAGCAGCAGCGAGAGCTTGGCCGAGGTCCAGACCAGCATGACCATGCCGCCGATCAGGATCAGGAAGTTGCGCAGCGCGACCGACACGGACGAGCCGATCACCGACTGGATCAGCGTCGTGTCGGTGGTGATGCGGCTGATGATCTCGCCGGTCAGCACGCGTTCGTAGAATGCCGGGCTCATGGCGATGACACGGGCAAAGACGGCCTTGCGGATATCGGCGACGACGCGCTCGCCCAGACGGGTGACAAGGTAATAGCGCAGGCCCGTCCCGGTCGCGAGCAGCGCCACGATGGCCAGCGCCGCGCCGAAATACTGATCCAGCAGATGCGCGCCCGCGTCGAACCCGTCCACCACCCGGCGCACCGCCAGGGGCAGGATCAGGCTGATCCCCGCGGTCACCACCAGCGCCGCCATCGCCGCCAGCATCAGCCCGCGATAGGGGAGGATGAACGGCCAGAGCGCGCGCAGGGCGCCGATGCGTTTCGTCGTCGGACGGTCGGCGATGATGGTGGGCGTGCGTGCCATGTCTTTCCTTTCGGTGCCGGCCTTGGGGCCGGTGCCAGTTATGCGCTTACAGCGGCCGGGTTCCGCCGGCGAGTTCCACAATGACCTGCCATTCCGCGTCCGAGACCGGCTGCACCGACAGGCGCGAATTATTGACCAGCACCATGTCTTTCAGGCGCGGATCGGCCTTGGCCTCGTCCAGCGAGATCGGGCGCGTGACC
>JAGPGI010000291.1 GCA_018056045.1 Paracoccus sp. (in: a-proteobacteria) | reverse complement strand
GCTGGGCCTTTGTTTTTGGTCCATGACCGAACGCGCCCCCCAATTTCACCCCCCGCTAAAGCACCTGCAGGCGGCTGCGCGGCGGTAAGGCCGCACAGCCTTTTCTGATCACCAGATCGCCGTCAGCAGCAGCGGAAACCGCGGGTCGAGCCCTCGCCGTAGCGGGCCGACTGGCGTTCGCGGAAGAACTCGGCATAGGTCATCACCGGCTGGCCCGGATGCGCCGCGTGCATATGGGCGACATAGGTGTCGTAGTCGGGGACGCCGATCATCAGCCGCGCGCCCTCGCGCAGGCGCTTGCGGCAGGTGGTGAATGTCTCTCTCAGACGTGGGGTCATGGTCACGCTCCTCATTCCGCAGGGGTGGCTGGTGGGCCGTTGAGATCCTCGGGCAGTTCATGCGCAGTCCAGCCGCGTGCGCGGTAAGCTTCCAATGTGGCGCGGATGCTGAAGAAGATCATGCTGAGCACCAGCGCCACAAAGACGAAGGCCATCGTCGCGTCGACCATGTCGTTGAAAACGATCTGCCCCATCTGTCCGGCATCCTTCGCCGGCGCCAGAACCTCACCATTGGCCGCCGCCTCGCGATAGCGTTGCGCATGGGCCAGAAAGCCGACGGCCGGGTTGCTGGAGAACACCTTTTGATAGCCCGCCGTCAGCGTCACCACCACCAGCAGCACCGAGGGGATCAGGGTCACGAAGGCGTAACGCTCGCGCTTCATCTTGAACAGGACGACCGTGCACAGCATCAGCGCGATGGCCGCCAGCATCTGGTTGGCGATCCCGAACAGCGGCCACAGCGTGTTGACCCCACCCAGCGGGTCGGTGACGCCCTGATACAGGAAGAACCCCCAGGCGGCGACGCACAGGCCCGTCGCGATCACATTGCCCGCCAAGGATGAGGTGTTGCGCATCGCGGGCATGAAGACCCCCAGCAAATCCTGCAGCATGAACCGGCCCGCACGGGTGCCGGCATCCACGGCAGTCAGGATGAACAGCGCCTCGAACAGGATGGCGAAGTGATACCAGAAGGCCATCATCGCCTTGCCCCCCACCAGATGCGAGAAGATCTGCGCCATCCCGACCGCCAAGGTCGGTGCGCCCCCCGCGCGCGAGATGATGGAATGTTCGCCCACATCTGCCGCCGTTTGATGGATCGTCTCGGGCGTGATCGGGAAGCCCCAGGCGGTGACTTGTGCTGCGGCGCTTTCCGCCGTGGTGCCGATCAGGGCGGCCGGGCTGTTCATGGTGAAATAGACACCGGGGTCGATGATCGAGGCCGCCACCAGCGCCATCATGGCGACGAAGCTTTCCATCAGCATCCCGCCAAAGCCGATGAAGCGGGCATCCTGCTCGTTGTCGATCAGCTTGGGCGTGGTCCCGGACGAGATCAGCGCGTGAAAGCCCGATACCGCCCCGCAGGCGATGGTGATGAACAGGAAGGGGAACAGATTACCCGACCAGACCGGGCCAGTTCCGTCGATGAAGCGGGTGACCGCCGGCATCTTCAGATCGGGCGCGACCAGCACGATACCGATGGCAAGCGCTGCGATCGCGCCGATTTTCAGGAAGGTGGACAGATAGTCCCTGGGCGCGAGGATCAGCCAGACCGGCAAGGTCGCGGCGACAAATCCGTAGCCGATCAGCAGCCAGCACAGTTGCGTCGGCGTGAAGGTGAAGATCGGCCCCCAGACCGGGCTTTCGGCGACATTGGCGCCGAAAACAATGGCCGCCATCAGGGCGATGAAGCCCGCAATTGAGGCCTCGGCCACCGCGCCCGGCCGGATATAGCGCATATAGATGCCCATGATGACCGCAATCGGGATGGTCATGGCGACGGTGAACATGCCCCAGGGGCTTTCCGCCAACGCCTTGACCACGATCAGCGCCAGCACGGCGAGGATGATGATCATGATCAGGAAGGTGCCGATCAGCGCGATCAGCCCCGGCACCGGGCCAAGTTCAGACCGCACCAAATCCCCCAGCGAGCGCCCATCGCGCCGCATCGACACGAACAGCACCATGAAATCCTGCACCGCCCCCGCCAGCACGACACCGGCAAGGATCCACAACATGCCGGGCAGATAGCCCATCTGCGCCGCAAGCACCGGGCCGACCAGCGGACCCGCGCCCGCGATGGCGGCAAAATGGTGCCCGAACAGCACATATCGGTTGGTCGGAACGTAATCGAGCCCGTCGTTGAAGCGATGCGCGGGGGTGGGCCGGTTCGCATCCAGCTGCATCACCCGGCGCGCGATATACAGACTGTAGAAGCGATAGGCGATCAGGTAGATCGACACCGAGGCGACGACCATCCACAGGGCATTCACATGCTCGCCCCGCGCGATGGAAACCTGTGCAAGCCCGTAGGCGGCGAGTATCGCCAAGATCGCCCAGACCAGCCAGTGGTCCAGTAATTTGCGCCGTGGCGCGGGTGTAATGACCATTTCAATCCCTCCTGCAAATCGGCTGGAAAAAGCCGCTGCTGTCCTGAACCACTGGACCCGGAAAATGGCCCGGACCCCGGACGGGTGGTAACACGGTCGTTACGGCAGGCCCTTGGCTGGCGGGCTCGCCCGCAAATATTGCACCCGACGCCCAACTATGATCACCGGACCCGAGGCCACGCAAGCGCGTTCCGCAACGTCAAGCATCGCGGAGGGGCGAGGTCCGCAGGCAACGCCGCATCATATCCATGGGAGATGGGGTGGATGCCGCTCTCACCCTGACGGCATCGCGATGTGCCATACTCGTGGTGTCGAAGCACAAGCTGAAGGAGAGGGCATCCATGGAAGAAGTTAGCATTATCGGGGTCGATCTGGCAAAGAACGTGTTCCAGCTGCACGGGGCGGCAGCGGATGGGGTGGTTGTTTTCCGCAAGAAGCTGTCGCGACTGCAGTTTGCGCGATTCATGACGGACCATCCCGCATGCGACGTGGCGATGGAGGCGTGTCCCAGCGCGCACCATTGGGCGCGGGAATTGTCCGCCTACGGGCACAGCGTCCGGCTCATTGCGCCGCATTACGTCAAACCGTTCATCAAGCGCCAGAAAAACGACGCCGCCGACGCGGAAGCAATCGTTGAGGCAGCGATGCGTCCGACCATGCGGTTCGTCGAACCCAAGACCGAAGCCCAACAGGCCCGGGCGGTGGCGTTTCGCGCCCGCGAGCAGATCGTGAAGCAGCGGACCGAAGCGATCAACGCCCTTCGCGCGCACCTCTATGAATTCGGGCATGTGGCGCCGGAAGGGGTCGGATATATCCCGCGGCTGGCGAAGGTGGTCGAGGATCCTGGTTCGGGCCTGCCTGACCTGGCGCGAGACATCTGCCGCATGGTTCTGGAGCAGATCGAACTGTTGACGTCCCGCCTTACCGCAGTCTCGGCAAAGCTCGCCGCCGCGTCCAGGGCGGCCGCCATGCCCCGGCAGTTACAGACCATGCCGGGTGTCGGACCGATCACTGCGCTCGCAGTCGAAACCTTCGCGCCGCCGATGGACCAGTTCCGGCGTGGCCGCGATTTTGCAGCTTGGCTCGGGTTGGTGCCGCGGCAACATTCTTCTGGCGGAAAACAGAGGCTGGGGAAAACATCGAAGATGGGGCAGCGGGACATCCGGCGACTGCTTGTCACCGGCGCGATGGCGGTGGTCCGCTGGGCGCTGCGCCGTGGCGCACCGCAAAATCCCTGGCTTGAGCGCATGCTGGAACGCAAGCCGCCGATGGTCGCAGCCTTCGCGCTGGCCAACAAGATGGCGCGCGGCATTTGGGCGATGCTGACGCGCGGCGAGGACTATCGCGATCCGGTGATGGCCACCGCCTGATCGGGCGCGTCGGCAGGAACGGAACGCAGAGTTGTGAGGAAGGCATGATCCGAATGGGCAAATGATCGACATGATCCGGGTTGGGCAAACCAGGAACCTTCTCAGAGCTTCGAGCTCGCTGTTGGAGATTTGGCCCCGGTCCGCGCATCACCATCCCGGCCAGCGGCATCTATCGGGCCGCACTAACAGGCCTGACAAGAGTCCGCACTCGATCACATGTCTAATGTTCAGAAATTCCTTGCAAATGAGGGCGGCATCCACAAGAGAAGGTTGGATGTCAGGCACATCCCCTCCGCCATTTACCATTGATTTCATTGAATAATTTGGTGGTTTCGGCAGTCTTTGCATGTTGCCTTGCATGTCGGGGAAACGGCTAGAAACGCCCGCCGCTACAGGTTGAACGCTCACGAAACTGTGACCAGCGGGCTTGCCGGTTCGGCATCGACGCTGCATCATCC
>JAGPGI010000290.1 GCA_018056045.1 Paracoccus sp. (in: a-proteobacteria) | reverse complement strand
TGAGGACGGGCTGATCCAGACCCAGCTCGGCCCGGATATTGGCCACGGCCTGCGGGGTCGCGGCCTGTCCCAGATAGGTGGTCGCGAAATCGCCCGGCAGCGCCTCGACGCCGACAAAGATCAGCAACGAGACCGCCAGCAGCAGGATCAGGCTAAGGCCAAGCCGGCGCAGGATCAGCGCGGACAGGGGATGATCGGCCGAAAAACGGCGCAAGAATGTGGTCATCATGCATATTCCCGCAAGGGCCGGGATGCGGGGTGCCGCATCCCGGCGGGGCTTACGAATCCAGCCAGACGCGGCTGGCAATCTTGCCGTTCGACATGTCGTTGCCGATATCGGGCACAAAGCCCATCAGCCGCTTGCTGCCGGCGTTGATGTAATCGTTGAAGACCGGCAGGATGGTGCCGCCCTCGTCGCGCTGGTTCATGGCGATCTGGCGATACAGGTCCTTGCGCTTTTCGACGTCCAGCTCGCCCCGGGCGTCCAGCACCAGCTTGTCGAATTCCGGCCGCTTGAACCGGGTGTCGTTCCATTCGGCGGTCGAGATGTAATTCGTCGAATAGCGGGAATCCTGCGTCGGCCGGCCGCCCCAATAGGACGCGCAGAAGGGTTGCACGTTCCAGACATTGGTCCAATAGCCGTCGTCGGGTTCGCGGCGCACGCTCAGCTCGATGCCGGCGGCGGCGGCGTTTTGCTGAAACAGCACCGTCGCATCGACCGCGCCGGGGAAGGCGGCATTGGCGGTGCGCAGCTCGATCGGGCCGGAATGGCCGGATTTCTGATAGTGGAACTTGGCCTTTTCGGGGTCATAGACGCGCTGCTCGATCCCCTCGGGGAACAGCGCATAGGCCGAGTTCACCGGGAAATCGTTGCCGATCGAGCCATAGCCGCCCAGAACCTGTTTCAGCATCGCCTCGCGGTCGATGGCGTATTTCAGCGCCAGACGCAGGTCGTTATTGTCAAAGGGCGCGGTGTCGCAATGCATCAGGAAGGCATAGAAGCCCTTGCCCTTCGAGGTCAGGATCTGCACCGTCGGCGCGCGTTGCAGCAGCGGCACGGTCTTGGCATCGACCATGTCGACGAAATCCAGCTGCCCCGAGGACAGCGCCGCCACCCGGGCGGTGGCGTCGTTCATGGCGATGATCTCGAAACTGTCGACAAAGCCGCGATCGTCGCGCCAGTCATCGGCGTTCTTTTCAAAGGCGGCGCGGACGCCGGCCTGATAATCGCTCAGCTTGTAGGGGCCGGTGCCGATGGCGGCGGCCGGCGCCTCGGCCCCGCCCTTGGGCTGGATCATCAGGTGATAGTCGGTCAGGATCAGCGGCAGGTCGGCATTGGCCGCGTCCAGCGTGATGACCATATCGCCGCCCTCTTCCTCGATCTTCGTGATCGAGCTGAGCAGGCCCGCGGCGCCGGATTGCGATTTCTCGTCCGCGTGCCGGCGCAGGGTGGCGACGCAATCGGCGGTGGTCAGCGCGCTGCCATCATGGAACTTGACCCCCTGACGGATCTTGAAGCGCCAGACCTTGGCGTCGGACGACGGCTCCCATGCCTCGGCCAGATTGGGCAGCGCCTCGCCGGTTTCGGGATGGGTCTCGACCAGCGTGTCGCCCCAGCTATGACCGACGACAAAGTTGAACGAGCCGCTATAGGTCGCCGGGTCCAGCGAGTCGGTGGTGGCGGCGCCGCCGATCCCCATTTTCAGATGGCCGCCGCGCTTGGGCTCCTGCGCGCGGGCCGAGCCGGCATAAAGCGCATTCGCGGCCACCAGCGTCATGCCGCCGGCCAGCGCCCGGCCAAGGAATTCGCGCCGCGCCATCCGGCCCTTGTTCGCCTGAGCCAGCAGATAGGATGAAAATTTGGTCATTTAACTCCCCGTTTATGCGGCATCACCGCGTTGGCGATGCGGTTCTTGTTGTGGGCGCGGTCCGGCCCATGGCGGCAGCACCCGGTCCCGGCCGGGCGCGCCTGCCGGTTCGGTTGGCTGGATGAAATTCCATGTCTTGCCCGCGCGGCAGGTCGTCTTGCGCGCGTGGAAATGGCCAGCCCCTAGGCCCGCCCGGCGCCCGCCGGCCACGCGTTTTGCCGCCGCAAGATGCCGCCGCAAGATTCTGGTCCGTCAATGCGTTACCGGCCAGCGGCGATGTGTCATCGCAATTTTTGCGCGAACTGTCATCGGCTTGGGTCTGGTGATCCATACGCCTTGATAGGCCAGCGGCTTCCGTGACAGCAACCGGTTTCTTCCCCTGCGGATGGTTCCATCCTGTCTTGACCTCGGGCGCCAATGCGGCGACCACGGGCATCAACCTTCCGTAACGTCAAGGGACGCGTCGCCTCATGCCGGATCATTACAGGTCGATCGCCGACGAGCTTGCCGAGGCGCTGGTCGCATACCGCGACCGCATCGCGCTGCGCGACCGCCAGCTTGCGCTGAGCTATGGCGATCTGGCCGCGTTCGTCGCGGCGGCGCAGGGGGTGCTTGACGGGCAAAAGGCGGTGGCGGTTTATGGCGCGCCCGGCGCGCTCTTTGGCGCGGCGGTGACGGCCTGCGTGATCGACGGGCGCCCCTTCGTGCATCTGGACCCGGCCATGCCGAAAACCGTGCTGGGCAATATCGCCGCTGAGCTGGAGATCGGCCTGATCCTGACCGCGCAGCCGCCAAAGCCCGACCAGTTGCCGGCGCAGTGCCGGGTCATCGACGCGGCGACGCTGCTGGACGCCCCCCCGGTCGATGCCGTGGTGCCGGCGCGGGTCCGGCCCGGCGACGCGATCTATCTGGTCGCCACCTCGGGGACCACGGGACTGCCGAAATGCATCCCCGTCACCCATGACGCGGCGCTGCTGTCCTATCACTGGCGCGACGAATTCACCCCCTATCGCCCGGGCATGAAGGTCGGCATCTACATCTTTGCCATCTGGGAAATGTTCCGCCCGATGCGCAACGGCGCCGAGCAGTGTTTCCCCGGTCTGGACGACCTGTTGTCCCCGCAGGCGCTGCTGGCCTTTCTGGCCCGCAACCAGATCTATGAGATGCTGTTCACGCCCTCATTTCTGGAAAAGATCCTGGGCGGCATCGACGCGGCCGAGGGCGCGGCCCTGCCCCTGCGCCGGGTGATCCTGAACGGCGAGGTGGTCAGCGACCGCCTGATCGCCGAGGCCCGGGCCAAGCTGCCCGGCGCGCGGCTGTGGAACCTCTACAGCATCTGCGAGACGCATGACATCTGCATGTCCGAACTGACCGGACCCGCCGGGGCAGGTGCCGGGGTCACGGTCGGCAAGGCGATGCCGCATCTGCGCGCCATCGTGCTGGATGACGAGGACCGCCCCTGCCCGCCCGGCGTGCCGGGGCTTTTGCATTTCGAGGGGCCGCGCATGCTGGGCCCGGGCTATGTCAACCGCCCCGAGGAAACCGCCCGCCGCTTTCGCGAGCTGGTGATCGACGGGCAGGCGCTGCGGCTTTATGACACCGGCGATCAGGGCTATCTGGCCGAGGACGGCCAGATCACCGTGCTGGGCAGGGTGGCGCATATGCTGAAACTGCGCGGGCACAGCATCCAGACCCGCGAACTGACCCAGACCATGGCCGGGCTTTTGGGGTTCAGTCAGGCGATCCCATGGGTGCAGCCGGCGGGCGACGGCACCCAGGCGCTGGTCTTTTATTACACCGCCGATGCCGCGCAGACCGCCGCCAATGCCGCGCGCTGGCAGATCGCCGCCCACGGCACCCGCACCCCCAAGGCGCTGAGCGCGGCGCTGCGCGAGGTGCTGCCCGGCTATTGCGTGCCCGCGCATCTGGTCCAGCTGGATGAGATTCCGCTGCATCAGGTCTCGGGCAAATGCGACTACAAGGCGCTGCCCGCCGTCGCGGCGACGCAGGCCGCGCCCGATGCCGACGCGCCGCCGGTGGTCGCGCATGCGGCGCGGATCCTGTGCTGCGCCACCGACGAGATCGACCCCGCGCGGTCCTTTCACGATCAGGGCGGCGATTCGCTGATGTGCGTCGATCTGATCCTGGCGCTGGAGGGCAGCTATCGGCGGCATGTGGATTTCGACTGGGCGCTGAACCTGCCGTTGGCCCGGCTGCATCAGCTGTTGGCCGAACCGATGGGCGCCGCGCCGGCCACGGATTTCGCGCGCAAGGGCATTCTGCTGACCGGCGCCACCGGCTTTCTGGGCCGGCATGTGCTGGCGGCGGCGCTGGAACGGCTGCCCGAGGGTGAGGTGATCTATTGCCTGATCCGGCCCCGCAACCGCGATCCGCAGCGCCGCCTTGACGCCATCGCGC
>JAGPGI010000289.1 GCA_018056045.1 Paracoccus sp. (in: a-proteobacteria) | reverse complement strand
TGCCATCGGCGAGACCCTGCGCGGCTATTCGCGCGCCGGACAGGGCAGCCTTGCCACGATCCTGCTGATCGCGCTGGCACTCGGCCTTGTCGGATCGGGCTATGGCATTTTGCAGATCGCGCTGGCGCCCCATCTGATCTGGGGGCTGACGCTGGGGCCGCTTGTGGCGCTCTATGCGATGCAACTGCTGGTGAACCTGCTTTCCACCATCTTCGGCATCAGCCTGCTGACCGCGCTTTACGCAACCTATGTCCAGCGCCCCGCAGCCTGATCAGGCGATCCTTTTGCCCCTTTCCGATCAAGACCACGCAGCAGGCTTTGACGCGTTCAAGAGGTCCCGATGCCGGCCGACACAACCATCACCGCCATGGGACTGATCCATGAGGCGCTGACCCAGATCGCCCGAAACCGTCGATGGTTCCTGCCGATCATGGGGGTGATCTGGCTGCTGCAACTGCCCTCGTTCTTCGGCGCCGAGAATTTCATCCCCCTGGACGCGATGGAGCTGATGGGCCTGCCGCCCGGCGCGGCCAGCCTCATCCCCGGCATTATCGTCATGCTGGCCGTCTATATCGGCACGGCATGGAGCGCGGTCGGCTGGCATCGGCTGACACTGATGGACGAAAAGCCCGCGCAAGCCCTGCCGCGCTGGCATACGCAGCCGATCCTTGGCTATTTCGTGGTCTCGATGTTTTTGCCGCTGCTGACCTGGGGGTTACCGGCACTGGCATTTCTGCCCGTGCTGGCCCTGCTGAGGGCGCTGGATGCATCCATGACCCTGACCGAGATCGCCGCCCTGCCTGCGGGGGTCATGGCGATCTGGCTGTCGCTGCGCCTGTCGCCGGTGCAGGTCAGCCGCGCCGTCCAGAACCCGGTCCATATCGCCGAGGCGTTCCGCCGGACAGCCCGTATGTCCCGCCCGCTGTGGGGTGTCGCCCTGCTGGGCTGCCTGTTTCTGGGGGCGCTTATCGAGTCGCAGATGCTGGTCACACCGTTGCTGACCGATGCCGAGGGATATTACCTCAGCGATACCGTCATGTTCCTTGACGGCATCTTCTTCTGGGCCACGTTTTTCCTGTTCTTTCTGGTCACGATCTCGATCTTCAACACCATCTATCGGCATATGGCACCCGATGCCGGCGCGCCTGAAAGCCGGTAACACTTGCCAATCGGCGATTTTCGCGCCATTCGCGAAACATGGAAAACTTTGCCGCCTCTGTTCGCCAGGCAGAGGTCGCGCTGCGCGACCTCTTCGAGCCGACCCCGCTTCAGAAGAACGACCACCTTTCGGCGAAATACGGCGCCGAGATCTGGCTCAAACGCGAGGACCTGACCCCGGTGCGCAGCTACAAGCTGCGCGGCGCCTTCAACGCCATGCGCAAGATCGCGGGCGGGGCACAGGGGCATTTCGTCTGCGCCAGCGCTGGCAACCACGCTCAAGGCATGGCCTATGCCTGCCGCCATTTCGGCGCGCGCGGCACGATCTTCATGCCGGTGACCACGCCCCGACAAAAGATCGACAAGACCCGCATCTTTGGCGGCGATGCCGTCGAGATCGTGCTGACCGGCGACTATTTCGACCAGACGCTGGCGGCGGCGCAGGAGTTCGCCCGGGCGCAGGGCGCCACCTTCCTGTCGCCCTTTGACGATGCCGACATCATCGAGGGGCAGGCGACCGTCGGCTTGGAAATGCTGGACCAATTGGACGGGCCGCCCGATCTGGTGGTGATGCCGGTCGGCGGCGGCGGGCTGGCGGCGGGCATCACCCGCCTGCTGGCAGAGCTGCACCCCGAGACCCGCGTGGCCTTTGCCGAGCCCGAGGGCGGCGCCAGCCTGCGCGCGGCGCTGCGGACCGGCGCCCCGGTCACGCTGCCGCATGTCGACAATTTCGTCGATGGCGCCGCCGTGGCCCGGATCGGCGCCCTGCCCTTTGCCGCGCTGAGTCGCTTTGAGCCGGCGCAGGTCTATCTGGCCCCCGAGGACCGCATCTGCGCCACCATGCTCGAAATGCTCAATATCGAGGGCATCGTGCTGGAGCCGGCCGGCGCGCTGGCGGTTGATGTGCTCAAGGACATGCCCAATCTGGCCGGCAAGCGCGTGGTCTGTATCTGTTCGGGCGGGAATTTCGACTTTGAACGCTTGCCCGAGGTCAAGGAGCGCGCGCAGCGCTTCGCCGGCCTCAAGCGTTACTTCATCCTGCGCATGCCCCAGCGTCCGGGGGCGCTGCGCGAATTCCTGCAATTGCTGGGGCCTGACGACGATATCGCGCGGTTTGAATATCTCAAGAAATCGGCGCGCAACTTCGGCTCGATCCTGATCGGGATCGAGACGGTGGCGCCCGAAAACCTTGACCACCTGTGCGAGCGGCTCGAGGCGAATGGCATCAGCTATCGCGACATCACCCGCGACCCGGTTCTGGCCGAATTCCTGATCTGATCGCGCAGGCCGGCGCGGCGTGCCGCCCGGCCGCGTCCGGCTGATTGCATCGGGCCCGTCGGCGCCCCTCATGCCTCGCTCGCGCGGGGCTGGGGCTGCAATGCCACGTCCAGACCGCGCATCATGGTCTTTTTCGATTCGGAATAGCAGTTCATCAGCCCTTCGATGCTGACCTCGTGCGCTTGGCCGCTGGCGGCGCGGCGCTCTTCCTCGTCGCACAGGCTGCCAAAGGCCGCGAAGCCCAGGTTCCAGGCGCAGCCCTTGAGAAAATGCAACGAGGTTTCCAACCGTTTCGCGTCCCCGGCCGATAGCCGCATCATCGCGCTTTCGACCTCATCCAGAAACATCTCGAGAATCACCTGAAACTCGGCGTCACCGACTTCTCCGCGCAACTCACTGATGCGGCCCCAATCAAGCATGAACAACCTTCGGCAGAATCCTTGAGTCACTTTAGCAGCAAAAAGGTGCACGTCGGGTTAATCCGGAAAATTGTCTGAATTAACGGAACCTTCAGTCCTGACAGGATAAATCTCGCGCATGATGATCGTCGATCGCCAGGCTTTGACTACCGTGCCGCGAAACTCGCGGATGGTTCTGCTTGTCGATCACAGCCGGGCACAGCGGCGCACGCTCGCCGTGCAGCTGATCCGCGCCGGCTATCATGTGGTCGAGGCCTCGAACAGCGAAGAGGCCATGGCCATCTGCCTTGAGCGGCGCCCCGACATCGTCATTGCCGACTGGATCATCCCCGGCCAGAGCGGGCTGGAGTTCTGTCGCAAGTTCCGCGACATGCAATCAGACAAATACGGCTATTTCATCCTGCTGACCTCGCGCAACGACAAGAAGGACATTGCCGAAGGGCTGCGGGCGGGGGCCGACGAATTCCTGACCAAGCCGGTCTCGGGTGCGGAATTGCTGGCGCGGCTGGCGGCCAGCGAACGCATCCTGCGCATGGAACAAAGCCTGCGCAACGCCAATGCGCAGCTGAAACAGACCCTGGATCAATTGCGCGAAACCCAGGCCGCGATCGACCGCGACATGCGCGAAGCGCAGCGCCTGCAACAGGGTCTGGTGCGCGAAAGCCATGGCAGCTTCGGCGATTTCGACCTGTCCTTGCTGATGCGGCCGGCCGGCCATATCGGCGGCGATCTGGTCGGGTTCTTTCCGATCAACGCCCGCCGGGTCGGGCTTTTCGCGCTGGATGTCTCGGGCCACGGCATCGCCTCGGCGCTGCTCAGCGCGCGGCTGGCGGCGCTGCTTTCGGGGGCGACGGATCACAATATCGCCCTGCGAATCACCGATCTGGGACTTTACGACGCGCGCCCGCCGCTGGAGATCCTGCACGAGCTGAACGCGCTGATGATCACCGAGCTGCGCACCGATTCCTATTTCACCATGGTCTATGCCGATCTGGATTTCCTGAGTGGCGAGGTGCGGCTGGTGCAGGCCGGCCACCCCCATCCCGTGCTGCAGCGCGCCAATGGCCGGATCGAGCGGATCGGTCGCGGCGGGCTGCCGGTCGGTGTCTTTGCCAGCGCCGAATACGAAGAGGTTGTCCTGACCTTGCAGGCCGGGGACCGGCTGTTCATCGCCTCGGACGGGCTGACGGAAACCGAAAACCCGCGCGGCGAAGCCCTTGGCGAAGAGGGATTGCAGGCCATTTTGCACACCAATGCGACGCTGCGGGGCGATGCATTGCTGGAATCGATCTGCTGGTCGGCGGCGCATTATGCCCAGGGCCGGCGCACGGACGATGTCTCGGCAGTGCTGATCGAAAGGCGCCGTGAAGGCAGCGACGCTTGGGACTGACCGCCGCGCCCGGTTCGTGCGCCCGGCGCGGCCTCAGCGACG
>JAGPGI010000288.1 GCA_018056045.1 Paracoccus sp. (in: a-proteobacteria) | reverse complement strand
GCGTCTCCTGAAAAACGGGATGCCACTGCGATCATTTCCTGTGATATCTTTGAAAAAGCGCGCGCTCTTGCGCCCCGCGCCAGCGGAATGATAGACCGGGCGGCAAGCTTGCGGACGGGCCCAGGGCCAGTTCGCGCAATTGGAATGACGCAACGTCGCATCAAGGGGAAAACACGCGCATGACGATGACACGGACCAGCTTTGACAAAGAAGATCTGCTGGCCTGCGCCCGTGGTGAACTGTTTGGCCCCGGCAATGCGCAACTGCCCGAACCGCCCATGCTGATGATGGACCGCATCACCGATATCTCGGGCGATGCCGGGCTGCATGGCAAGGGGCATGTCGTGGCCGAATTCGACATCCACCCCGACCTGTGGTTCTTTCCCTGCCATTTTCCCGGCAACCCGATCATGCCGGGCTGCCTGGGGCTGGACGGGCTGTGGCAGCTGACCGGCTTCAATCTGGGCTGGCGCGGCTGGCAGGGTCGCGGCTATGCGCTTGGCGTGGGTGAGGTCAAGCTGACCGGCATGGTCCGCCCCGACCGCAAGATGCTGCGTTACTATGTCGACTTTACCAAGGCCGTCCAAACCCGCCGTCTGACCATGGGCGTCGCCGATGGCCGGGTCGAGGCCGACGGCGAAACCATCTATGAAGTCAAGGACATGAAAGTGGCCCTCTCGGCCGCCTGATCCATGCACAAGGAGCACGCCATGCGCCGTGTCGTCATTACCGGGCTGGGCATCGTCTCTCCCATCGGCAACAATGCCACCGAAGTCACCGAAAGCCTGCGCGCCGGGCGTTCGGGCATCGTTTTCGCCCCTGAATATGCCGAGCACGGCTTTCGCAGCCAGGTCCATGGCATGCCGCAGATCGTGCTGGAAGATCACATCGACAAGCGCAATCTGCGTTTCATGGGCGCGGGCGCGGCCTATAATTTCCTGGCGATGGAACAGGCCATCGCCGATGCGGGACTTGCCGCCGAGGATGTCTCGAACGACCGCACCGGCCTTGTGATGGGCTCGGGCGGCCCTTCGACCGCGAACCTTTTCGACGCGCATCGCATCGTCATCGAAAAGGGCGCGCCCAAGCGCATGGGACCGTTCATGGTCACGCGCTGCATGTCCTCGACCAATTCGGCCTGCCTTGCCACACCTTTCAAGATCAGGGGTGTGAACTATTCGATCACCTCCGCCTGCTCGACCTCGGCGCATTGCGTGGGCAACGGCACCGAACTGATCCAGATGGGCAAGCAGGACATCGTCTTTGCCGGTGGTGGCGAGGAACTGGACTGGACGCTGTCGTGCCTGTTTGACGCCATGGGTGCCATGTCCTCGAAATACAACGACACACCGCAGACCGCCTCGCGCCCGTTTGACGCGACCCGCGACGGCTTCGTCATCGCCGGCGGCGCAGGCGTCGTCGTGCTTGAGGAATTGAACCACGCGCTGGCGCGCGGCGCAAAGATATACGCCGAAGTGACCGGCTACGGCGCGACCAGCGACGGCTATGACATGGTCGCACCGTCTGGCGAGGGCGGCGAGCGCTCGATGCGGCTGGCGCTGTCCACCCTGCCCGAGGGGCGGCGTGTCAGCTATGTCAACGCCCATGGCACTTCGACCCCCGTCGGCGATGTCGGCGAGATCAAGGCCCTGCGCCGGGTCTTTGGCGAAGGCGCGGTGCCGCCGGTGTCCTCGACCAAGTCGCTGACAGGCCATTCGCTGGGCGCGACCGGCGTCCACGAGGCAATCTATTCGCTGCTGATGATGCAAAACGGCTTCATCACCGCCTCGGCCAACATCACCGAGCTTGATCCCGAAATCCGGCCCGAGGAAATCGCGATGCAGCGCGTCGACAATGTTGATTTTGATAGCATCCTTTCCAATAGTTTTGGCTTTGGTGGCACCAACGCGACGCTGCTTTTGTCGAAATACCGCGAATAAACGAAGAAAAGGTTAAGCCATGGGCGATATGTTGAAGGGAAAACGCGGCCTTGTGATGGGGGTCGCGAATGACCGCTCGATCGCCTGGGGGATTGCGAAGGCATTGGCCGATCAGGGCGCCGAGCTGGCCTTTTCCTATCAGGGCGAGGCCTTTGGCAAGCGCGTCGAGCCGCTGGCGGCCTCGCTTGGTTCCGATTTCCTGTTGGATGTCGATGTCACGGACGACGAATCGCTGGACCGCGCCTTTGATCAGATCGGCGCGCGCTGGGGCGGTCTGGACTTTCTGGTCCATGCCATCGCTTTTTCGGACAAGAACGAGTTGACCGGCCGCTTCATTCATACAAGCCGCGACAACTTTAAGAATTCCTTGACGATTTCCTGCTATTCGCTGATCGACCTCGCCCGTCGGGCGCAGCCTCTGATGGCGAATGGCGGCTCGATCATCACGCTGACCTATGGCGGGTCGAACCGGGTTACACCGTTTTACAACGTCATGGGGGTGGCAAAGGCTGCACTGGAATCCTCTGTCCGTTATCTCGCCAATGATCTGGGTCCCGAAGGGATCCGGGTGAATGCGATCAGCCCCGGCCCCATGAAAACGCTGGCCGGCGCGGCCATCGGCGGCGCGCGCAAGACCTATCGCCATACCGAGGCGAATGCGCCCTTGCGCGCCAATGCCACGCTGGAAGCGATCGGCGGCACAGCCGTCTGGCTGTGTTCGGATTGGGGCGCCTGCACCACCGGCGAGATCGTGCTCGTCGATGGCGGCTATCATGTTCTGGGCATGCCACAGACGGAAAATCTTTGATGATCAGCCACTTCCGGGCCGAGGATGGCGCGCGCCTTGTCTATCGCGACGAGGGTGAGGGGCTACCCGTTCTGGCGCTGTCGGGGCTGACCCGGAACGGCACGGATTTCGACTATCTGGCGCCGCATCTGTGCGGCGTGCGGCTGATCCGGCCGGATTACCGGGGACGCGGGGCTTCGGACTGGACCGGGGCCGCGACTTATACCGTCCCGCAAGAGGGCAAGGACGCATTGGCGCTGCTGGACCATCTGGGTCTGGAAAAGGTCGCGATTCTTGGCACGTCGCGCGGCGGGCTGATCGGCATGCTGCTGGCCGCCGTGGCCCGGAGCCGGGTGCTGGGCCTGTGCCTGAACGATGTCGGTCCCGAATTGGAACGCGCCGGGCTTGAGCGCATCTTTGACTATGTCGGGCGCAACCCGGCTGCGCGCAGCCTTGAGGAACTGGCCCAGCGACTGCCTGCGGCCATGCCGGGCTTTGCCAATGTGCCCGCAAGCCGCTGGCTGGAGGAAGCGCAGCGACATTACGTCGAGACGCCCGAGGGCGGGCTGCGGATCAATTACGACCCCGCGCTGCGCGAGGCGTTTCTGGCTGCTTTTGATGGGCCGGCGGTGGATATGTGGCCATTGTTCGATGCTGCGCAGGACTTGCCACTCGCGCTGATCCGGGGGGCGAATTCGGATCTTTTCTCGCGCGGGGCGGCTGAGCGCATGCGGCAACATCGTCCGGACATGATCTTTGCCGAAGTGCCCGACCGGGCACATATCCCTTATCTGGACGAGCCGGAGGCTCTGGCCGCGATTGAGGCGTGGCTGGCCCGAATGCGCTAACGCTCTGAGCCTGAACCGGACGGCCTGCGCAGAAATCCGCGATCCAATACAGAAACGGTGGTCAAGACACGGGCAGACGCAGCCATTTGCGCCTGCCCGGTTTCTGTATGCGGTGGAAACAGATCTTCCGCAAATCAGCCAATCACCCCGCCAGCAGCGCGGCGTTACCGCCGGCGGCTGTGGTATCGACGCAGAGATGGCGCTCATGCGCGACATGGGCCTGATCGGGCCGGGCGGTGATCAGCGGCGTGATCGGTCCCTTGCGCGAGGCCAGGGCGCGCATATAGGCGCGGCCGGCATCCTCATCCCCCCACCAGATCGCGGCCGAGATGTCCTTGATCGCGGCCAGTGCCTCGGGCGTCAGATAGCCGTCGACCGGCAGGGCGTGGCCGCCAAGCGCCTCAACCGCGGCGACCTGCGCCCGGACGGTTTCGGCCCCCGGGCCAAGGCACAGCACCGATCCGCGCGGCAGGATCATCAGCCGGTTCAGTTCACCGGTCGGGCCGGGCATGATCTGTTCCGAGACCGGCTTTTCATGGGTTTTTGCCGCGTGCTTGCCCAGCACACGGCTGTCGGCATGCTTGCCCCATTCGGTGCCCGCCGCCACCGGATCGGGGGCAAAGAAACGCGCCAGATAGAGCGGCCCGCCCGCCTTGGGTCCGGTGCCCGAAAGCCCCTCGCCGCCAAAGGGCTGACTGCCGACGACCGCGCCGATCTGG
>JAGPGI010000287.1 GCA_018056045.1 Paracoccus sp. (in: a-proteobacteria) | reverse complement strand
CATTGGCGCCGCCCGCGACATAGGCGTGAAAGGCGCGCCCCAGATCGGGACTGGCGTAATGGCCGCCCACGGTCTTGCCGACGGCGCGGGTCGCGGCGATTTCAGCCAGCATCTGTCGGTCGCCTGCGATAACGCCGGGAAAGTTCATCATCTCGCCCAGACCGATGATCCCTTCCCAGCCCATGGCCTGCGCCACCTCGCCCTCGCTGATCGGGCTGCCGGTGGTTTCCAGTCCCGGGGCCGAGGGCGCGCAGCTGGGCATCTGCGTGAACATGCTGACCGGCTGGATCAGCGATTCGTCCCGCATCAGCCGCACGCCCTGAAGGCCCATCACATTGGCGATCTCATGGGGGTCGTGAAACATCGTCGTGGTGCCATGCGGGATCACCGCGGCGGCAAAGCCCGCGGGCGTCAGCATCCCCGATTCGACATGCATATGCGCGTCGATCAGCCCCGGCAGCATATAGCGGCCATTGGCCTCGATCAGCTGCGTCTCCGGCCCGATCGCAGGCCCTGCATCCGGCCCGACATAGGCCACGCGGCCATCGGCGATGGCGATATCGGTATTCGCGATCAGCTCGCGCGTGTGGACATTGACCCAGATTCCGCCCCGGATCACCAGATCCGCCGGCGCGCGTCCCGCCGCGATGTCGACCAGCCGGGCCTGCGCCTCGATCCAGGGTTTCAACATGCCTGCCTCCCGTGTTCATTTGCGCCAGATTGCGGCAGGGTGGCGGCAAAGGAAAGGCGCGGCGATGGAATGGAGCGGCGAGGCCACGGTGATGACCCGGCGCAGGCATGGCGAAAACGCCGTGATCCTGACCGTGCTGGCGCGCGATGCCGGGCTGGTCTCGGGGCTGGTGCCGGGTGGCGCCAGCGCCCGCCGCGCCGCCATGCTGCAGCCCGGAAATCGCCTGTCCTTGCGCTGGCGGGCCCGGCTTGAGGATCAGCTGGGCACATTCGCCGCCGAACCCGCGCGCGCGCGCCCCGGCCTTTTGGGCAGCGCCGATGCGCTGGCGGGCGTGAATGCGGTCACCGCGCTGCTGACCTATGCCTTGCCAGAACGTGACCCGCATCCGCGCCTTGTCGACGCGACCGAGGCCCTTTTGGACGCAATGGACGCGGGCGAGGATTGGGCCGAGGCCTATCTGCGCTGGGAAATGCGCCTGCTGGACGACATGGGCTTTGGCCTTGATCTGACCAGCTGCGCGGTGACCGGCACGCGCGAGGGGCTGGCCTATGTCAGCCCACGCACCGGTCGGGCGGTCAGCGCGGCGGCGGCGGGGGAATGGGCCTCGCGCCTGTTGCCGCTGCCCGCCATGCTGGGCGGGCGGGGCGATGGCGGGTTGGTGGATGCGCTGGCACTGACCGGGCATTTCCTGCAATCCCGGCTGGCCGAGATTCATGCCGGAAAGCCCCTGCCCGCCGCGCGGGGCCGGTTGGTGGCAAGGCTGGCCGCGCGCGAATCCGGCCTGCCCTGACACAAGGCGGCGGGAACAGAAAACGGCGCCACCCGGGGGCGACGCCGTTTTCCGTTCCGATCTGCAGGGCTTACTTTTCCTTGCGGTAGCCCGGCTCATAGGTCAGATAGGTCGGCCCCTGAACGGTCAACACGCCGCCCTCGTAAAGGATACCGGTCGCCCCTTGCAGGGCTTCGAGATAGCGCCGCTCAAGCTGACCGGCACGCCCGCTGCAGCCCATCTTGGTCGAGGCGATCGGCCCAAGGGCAAAGCCCGGAGGCTCGGCAGTCTGCGCGGCGTTATAGCTATTGCAGGCCGCCCGACCCGAGACCGAGCCATCGGCCGCAATGGTCATGTCCACATTGCGCTGCGGCACGGTGTCGGAACCGATGCCGACCAGCACATAGGATCCGGTCGGAATGCTGGCGCCGGGGGTCGATGAGGTCGTCGGCTCGCAGGCGGCAAGGCCGAGCGTGGCGGCGATGGCCACCGTAATCAGGGGAAGGCGGGACATTGGCAGCTCCGGGTTTCATTGTCCGCGCCATAATGCCTGATCGCCCTCGACTGTCCAGCAGGGCGCCCGATTTCGCGCCTGCGCCGTCACCCGCTTGCAATAGCTTGGGGGACCGGACGGCCTTGCGCGAATGCCCCTTGCGGTGGCTGATACGGCGCAGCAACCTGCCGCCATGTTCGGACTGGACCCCTTTCAATTCTGGATCGTGATCGCGGTCACGCTGTTTTCGGGCTTCGTCAAGGGCGCGGTCGGCTTTGCCATGCCGATGATCATGATGTCGGCATTGGGCTCGTTTCTGAGCGCGCAGCAGGCGCTGGCGGTGCTGATCCTGCCGACGCTGGTCACCAATATCGGCCAAGCCTTCCGGCAGGGCTGGCGCCCGGCGTGGCAGGCGGTGGTCACCTATCGGTGGCATATCGGCATGGTGGTGCTGTTCATCCCGCTGACCGCGATGCTGGCGCCGGTGGTGCCGCAATGGATCATGTATGCGCTGCTGGGCGTGCCGATCACCGGTTTTGCGCTGTGGCAGCTGGCCGGGCGCAGTCTGGTCATTCCGATTCATCACCGCCGCCGGGTCGAGATCGTCTCGGGCATCATCGGCGGGCTTTATGGCGGCATTTCCGGGATCTGGGGGCCGCCCTTGATCGTCTATCTGCTGTCCATCGGCACGCCCAAAACCGAACAGGTGCGCGTGCAGGGCGTGGTCTTTCTCTTGGGCGCGGTGGCGCTGACATTGGCACACCTGAATTCCGGGGTGCTGAACGCCCAGACCCTGCCGCTGTCGGCCATCGTCGTCATCCCGGCGCTGATCGGGCTGTGGCTGGGCTTTCTGGCCCATGACCGGCTGGACGTGGCGCAGTTCCGGCGCTGGACGCTGGTACTGCTGGTGCTGACCGGCGCCAACCTGATCCGCCGCGCGCTGGAGATCGCCGGATCGGGGCTGTAACATCCCGGCTGACACTATCGAACTGTTCCCTGCTGACCGAATCCGAAAGGCCCGCCATGTCCCAGACCCCCGATGCAGCCGATTTGACGGCCCGCCTGATCCGCTGCCCCTCGGTCACCCCCGAGGAGGGCGGCGCGCTGACGCTGCTTGCGGACGAGCTGACGGCGGCGGGCTTCATCTGCCAGCGCGTCGACCGCAACGGCATTCCGAATCTTTTCGCGCGCTGGGGGGCGCGGGGCGCGGCGCGGACCTTCGGCTTTAACGGCCATACCGATGTGGTGCCGCCCGGCGATCCGGCCAGCTGGACGCATCCGCCCTTTTCCGGGCACGAGGCCGAGGGCTGGATCTGGGGGCGCGGCGCCACCGACATGAAATCCGGCGTCGCGGCCTTTGTCGCCGCCGCCGTCGCGCTGGTGCGCGAGGCGCCGCCCAGGGATGGCGCGCTGATCCTGACCATCACCGGCGACGAAGAGGGCGCGGGCCGCGACGGCACGCTGGCGCTGCTGGACTGGATGCGCGATCAGGGCGAACAGATGAGCGTCTGTCTGGTGGGCGAGCCCTCGAACCCCGACCGCATGGGCGAGATGATCAAGATCGGCCGGCGCGGTTCGGTCACCTTCCAGATCGAGGCCAAGGGGCTGCAAGGGCACGCCGCCTATCCGCATCGGGTGCGCAATCCGCTGCATGCGCTGGTGCGGCTGCTGAACGGGCTGGTGACCGAGCCGCTGGATCAGGGCACCGAGCATTTCGACCCCTCGGGCTTGCAGGTCACCACCATCGATTGCGGCAACCCCGCCTCGAACGTGGTGCCGGAAAAGGCCCGCGCCACGCTGAACATCCGCTTCAACGACCTGCATAGCGGCGACAGCCTCGCGGCGATGATCCGCGCCCGCGCGCAAACGATTTCGGACGAGACCGGGGTGGATTTCACCATCACCGCCGATGTCTCGGGCGACAGCTTCCTGACCCGGCCCGGCCCCTTCGTCGATCTGGTCGCAGGCGTCGTGCGCGAGGAAACCGGGCTGGACCCGGTGCTGTCCACCTCGGGCGGGACGTCGGATGCGCGTTTCGTCAAGGATCATTGTCCGGTTCTTGAATTCGGCCTTGTCGGCCATTTCATGCATCAGGTGGATGAGCGCGTGCCGGCCGATCAGGTCCGCCAGCTTGCCCGCATCTATCGCCGCATCCTGGAGCGTTACTTCGCATGATGATCGCAAGAACCGACGATATCGACGCCTGCATCGCCATCCTGCGCGAGGTGTTCATCGACGAACAGAACGTCCCCGAGGCCGAGGAGCTTGACGATCTGGACGCGGGCGCCATCCATATCCTTGCCCGCGACGTCGAGGGCGAGGCTTGGGGCACGGCGCGGCTGCT
>JAGPGI010000286.1 GCA_018056045.1 Paracoccus sp. (in: a-proteobacteria) | reverse complement strand
CTCAAGCGCGGCGTTCCGGTCATCCCGGTGCTGATCGACGGCGCGCCGATGCCCGCCCCCGAGGACCTGCCCGAGGATCTGCGCGGCCTGACGCTGTGGAACGCGGTCGAGATCAGTTCGGCCATCGACGATGCCGACCTGCACAGCCTCGTGCGGGCGGTGGCGCCTAAACTGCCCGGACGGCTGTCCTCGACGCTGCTTTCGGCCATCGCCATGTCGGGCGGCTCGTATCTGCTGCCCTATTTCCTGCTTTCCGGGCTGATCCTCTTCAGCGCCAGCATCCTGCAGATCCATTTCATCCCCATCCCGGCGAATGGCGACATCCCGGCGCGCGATCTGGGCTTTTTCTTCGCGCTGAACTGGACGGTGGTGATGTTCCTGCTCTGGCCGCTGGCGCTTTACCTCTTCCAGAACACCCTGCGTGTGGCGCAAAGGTTCTTCGAGGTGGTCAGGTCGCGGCAACTGGTCATCTTCATCGACGCCGACGGCAAGGGGCAGCCGCGTTCGCCCGATGCGATCTGGGGCAAGGTGGTGAACCGCACCTCGCGCTTCATCGCGCTGCTGATGCTGCTCAGCGTGGTCCTTGCGAGCATTCACTGGTATCAGTTCTCGGGCCGCTGGCCGGTCGCGGATTTCCCCAGGGCCGCGTTTCTCGAGGTCAGCACCGGGCTGGACTGGCAGGTCGCCTGGGGGCTTTCGCCGCGCTATGGCGACACCGCACCGTGGATCAAGGCCTATGCCTTTCTGTGCTATCAGCTCTACAACAGCGTCTGGATCCTGAAATTCGCCATCCTGATCTTTGCCTTCGTCCTGGTGTCGGAACTGGGCGATCTGGCGACCGGCGCCGGGGTCTACCGCGCCGAGCGGCTGCGGCTCGGCGATGCCGGGCCGGGTCTGGCCGAGCTGGCCGAAATGCGCCGCCTGCTGGCGCTGATCGGGCTGGTTTCGGTCGCGGCAATGTATTTCATGGCCATCCGCAACCATTTCCTGCCCCTGCCCTGCCGGCCGCATGTGCTGCGCGACGGCACCCTGCTGAGCGCGCATTGCCAAAGCACCATCGGCTATGTCCAGACCAGCTTTTCGGTCGCGGCCGACCTGCTGGCCGGGCTTTTCGCCGGCGAGGGCATGGACTGGCCGGCGATGACGCTGCGCTATGGCCCGGCCTATAACAGCTTCACCATCGGCCCGGTCTTCGACAGTCTGCTGATGCTGATGCTGTTCGTCTATATCGCCCTGCGGCTGGTGGCGGTCATCGACAGCGCCGCAACCAATGCCGCCGCCACCGGGGCCCTGACGGCCGAGACCCGGGGGATGCGCCGGCGCACCATGGCCACCGCCGCCGTCATGGCACTGGCGGCGCTGAGCATGTATTTTCCCAATGTCTCGGCCGTCTTCATCACCGCCCTCGTCCTGCTCTTGTTGTGCCGGGCCTATTGAGACGGCCCCCGAGCGGGGCCGGAAAGGAGAGACAGAACCGCCATGGGCTTTCGGTTGAACCTGACGCCGCTCCTGGCCGGGCTCTTCGGTCTGGGCACGGTCATCGCCGGCACGCTGGGCTGGCACGGGCTTAGCCCCGAGGGTCAGGCGGCGCTTGGCCATGCCGGCGCCATCGGCTGGTCCGAGGCGCTTTACCGCGCGCTGCAGGCGCTGGTGCTTTCGGACACCTATACCCCGCTCGGCTTCAGCCATGACCCGCTTCTGGTCGTGGCGCGTTTCGGCGGCTTTCTGACCACGCTTTCGGCTTTTTTCGCGCTGGTCATCGGCATGGTCGGCCCCCGTCTGGCGCTGTGGCGCGAGGGCTGGCGGCGCAACCATATCGTGGTGCTGCCGGGCGACGGCTTCGTTCTGTCCTATCTGCACAGCCTCCATACCGGTCGCCGCACCAGGATCACCGCCTTCGTGCTGCCCGGCGGCGCGCCCGACCTGCAGGATCTGGACATGCCCGGGCTGCGCCTGCTGCCGATGCCGCAAGCCGGGCTGCCGGTGATCGGGCAGCCCGCGCATGTGGTCTTTGGCGATCAGGATTCGATCCGCAATATCGAGAATGCCCGCCGCCTCCTGCCCCGTCTGGGCAAGGCCAAACTGACGCTGCGCATCGAGCATGCGGAACTGGCGCGCATTCAGGCCGGCCTGCCGCCGGCGCTGCTTGCGGCCACGATCCTGTCGCGCAACCAGATCACCGCCGAGGCGCTGATCGGGGCGCTGGATCTGGGCGGTCTGGCCGAGATCCGGGGCCAGCGCCGCCCACATCTGGCGATCATCGGCTTTGGCAGTTGCGCCGTCACCATCGCCGAAGAGGTGGCCCTGCGCAGCCACCGCCCCGGCCAGCAGCGCCCGATGGTCAGCGTCTTCGACTGCGACCCGGCCGCCGCCCAGGAGCGCATGCACAAGCTCTGCCACGGCCTGCCCCAGGCGCTGGAAATCCGCTTTCACGCGCTGGACGGGCTGGTCTGCGCCACCGCGCAGGGCCTTGAAACCCTGACCGCGGTCGAGCGCGAACAGCCCTTTACCGCCATCGCCATCGCCACCGGCCGGGACGAGGTGAACATGGCCATTGCCCTGCGGTTGGCGCGGGTGCAGCAGGACTGCCTGCTCTGCAAGGCGCCGATTCTGGTGCGCAACGCCAATAGCGACAGCATCTCGCCCGAGCCGCTGGCCGAACTGAGCCAGGGCATCGCGCTGTTCGGCGGCGGCCGCTTCGACCGCCGCAGTCTCGCCATCCAGCGCCTCAGCGAGCGGGTGGCGCAGCGGGTGCATCAGGTCTGGCTGGACGGTCTGCCCGAGGATCAGCGCGAGGCGCAGACATGGGACAAGACCAGCGCCCGCAACCGCGCCTCAAGCCGGCGGGCGGTGCTCTCGGGGCTCGAGATCCTGCGCGCCACCGGGCTCGAGGCCCAGCCGGGCCAGAGCTATTGCGGCTTTCGCGGCTATCGCCCGCATATCGAGACCCGGCTTGCCGATCGGGCACTGGTCGAGCGGCTGGCCCAGGCCGAGCATGAACGCTGGAGCGCCGAGAAACATGCCGACGGCTTTCGCCCCGCAGGCGCCGGCCCGCGCGACGATGAACGCAAGCTGCATCCGCTGCTGGTGCCCTATGACGCGCTGAGCGACGCCGACCGGCAAAAGGACCGCGATCAGGTGATGGCGATCCTCAGCGGCGCAGGGATGCTTTACGACCAGCAACCCGCCGCGCCCTGCTGGCGGCAGCGGCTGCGGATCGGCGTCATCGGCGCCATTCGTCCCGACCGCAAGGTCATGGACGGGCTGGCGGATATCATCGCGAAACTGGCCCAAACCGATCTGCCGGTGCCGCTGGACGAAGCGATGCTGGAAGTGGTCAGCCCCAATGCGCCGGGCTTTGATCGCCTCGCGGCGACGGCACTGCTCGAAGGATATCATGAGCTGACCGGGCGGCGGGGTCAGGCCCTGCTGATGCAGGCCCTGCGCGAGCCGGGCCTCGACCGGCTGGCGGCGGACCGGGTGCCCGGAACTGATGCTGCGGCGCAAAGCGAGGCGCTGCGCAAGGCCGCGCATCATGTCAGCCGCGTCGATCTGCGCCCGCCCGGGCATTCGGATGTCGCGATCATCCATCGCAACCTTCTCGAACGCCAGTTCGACCTTGCCGCCGACGAGGTGGACCGCCTCTCGGATCTGGTGATCTTCGGCATCGGCGACGGCCCGGCCGAACACGCCACGATCAGCCTGCGCCGCCGCCGCGCCCGTGGCCGGCCCTGTCTGGTGCTATAGGCGCCCCTCAGGCGTTGAAAAGCCCCGGCGACATTTCCTCCCAGAAGGCGGCGATGCGGTCGATGTTCAGCGGCGACATCCAGCCGTGGCGCTCGAAATCCTCGCGCGCGCGGCCCTCGGGGATCTGGCTCAGGAACAGCCGGCGGTCGGCATCGCGCTGCGTGGGGGTGCGGGCGCGGATCGCCTCCTGAATGCGGCGCAGCCGCTCGACGCGCTCGTTGGGGATCACTGTCTCGGCCCCCTGCCCCGCATCAGTGCCGAAATCGCCTTCCAGCGCGGCAGTCAGATAGCCGACCTTGCTTTTCACGTTCCGGCGCGCCTCGACATAATCGAGCTTGGCGACCACCTGATCCTCGCCATGGGTCGACAGCCACTGCCGCGCCAGCCGGTCGCTGATGCCCAGCCCGCGCAGCCGCGCATAGACCGGCCCGTGGCGCATGCCCTCGCCATCATCCATGTCCAGAATCGCCAGTTGCGGGTTTTCCTTGATGCGGAAACGGATCTCGGTGACCACCCTGCCCTGCCGCCGGGTTTCGGGGGCGACAAGGATATTGC
>JAGPGI010000285.1 GCA_018056045.1 Paracoccus sp. (in: a-proteobacteria) | reverse complement strand
GCCGAGCCGGCGCTTGCCGAGGCGCGGCCTGCGGGCGAGGTGCTGGCGCGCGAGGCCGCGCCGCGCCTGCCCGAGCCGGTCGCCGATCTGGCGGTGCTGCGGGTGGGCGATGCCTTTGCCGCCATGGATCCGCTGTCGGGGCATGGCCAGTTCTGGGCGATCTCCAGCGCGCTGGCGGTTGCCGCCGTGCGCCGGACGCTGGCCGCGCGCCCCGGCAGCGAGGAAATCTGCCGGGACTTTCTGAACCAGCGCGCGCGCGAGGTCAGCCTGCATCAGGCCCGGATCGGGCGCGACTTCATCCGCCTTGAAGGGCGGTTTCGCGACGCGCCATTCTGGGTGGCGCGGCGGGATTTTCCCGATGATGCGCCCGCCGGGCAGGTTCTGACGGCCCCGGAAATCCGGGCGGGCATCGTGGTCGAGAACGGCATGCTGGCCCGGCGCGAGGTCCTGCATACGCCCCGCTCGCCCATGGGGATCGGCTGGTTCGGCACCATTCCCGCCCCCGATGCCTGGCGGCTGTGGCAGGCGCGCCGGCTTGAAGGCGGGCGCGAAGGGGCGCTGGCCCGGCAGATCCGGGCCGAGCTGACCCCCTGAAAGCCCGCTAGAGCCAGTGCTCGATCAGTTGGAAATCCGGCCCCAGCCGCACCATTTCGGTCTTGCGGCCCGGCAGCAGCGCGCCATGGCTGGCCTGCAGCCCGATCAGCCGCGCGGGTTCGGATGTCGCCATGGCCAGCGCGCGTTCGGGGGCGATGCCGACCTGCGTCACCAGCGTGGCGATGGCCTGCGGCAGGGTCAGGTCGGCCCCGGCCAGCGTGCCATCGGCCAGCGTCAGCCGGCCGTCGCGGCGCAGCACCTGCCTGCCGTTCAGCTCCATCTCGGTCAGATCGGTGCCGGCGAATGCCATGCAATCGGTGACAAGGAAAATCCCCTCCGGCCGCGCGGCCAGCGCCAGCGCCATCACCGCCGGATGGACGTGAATGCCGTCCGCGATCAGCCCGGCCCCGGCTTCGCCCGACAGGATCGTCCCCGCCAGACCCGGTGCGCGATGGCCGATCTGGCTCATGGCGTTGAAAAGATGCGTGGCGCAGCGCGCGCCGGCGGCGAAAGCGGAAATCGCCTCGTCATAGCTGCAATCGGTGTGGCCAAGGCTGACCACAGCGCCCGCGCCGGCCAGCGCCGCGATCTGCTGCGGGCTTGCCGATTCCGGGGCCAGCGTCACCATCAGCGCCGGCAGGCGGCGCGCGGCGTCGCAAAGCCGGGCAAGGTCCTCGTCATTCATGGGCCGGATCAGGGCCGGATCATGGGCGCCCTTGCGGCGCGGGTCCAGATGCGGCCCCTCGAGATGCAGGCCAAGAAAGCCGGGCACGCCGGTCTCGGTGGCGCGGATGCCGGCGGCGATGACGCGGGCGGTGGCGTCCCGCGTGTCGGTGATCAGCGTCGGCAGGATGCCCGCCGTGCCAAGCGCGCGATGGGTCGCGCAGATATGGCGCAGCGCCGCCAGATCGGTCGTGCCGTCGACCATGATCCCGCCGCCGCCATTCACCTGCAGGTCGATGAAGGCGGGCGCGATGATGCCGGGCACCTCGCGGCGGTTCCGGTCCGGCACCTTGTCCCGCGGCAGGATCGCCAAAATCTCGCCATTGTCGATGACCAGCGCATGGCCGTCGATCAGCCGGCGGCCGTCGAAAATCCGCGCGCCGGTCAGAATTTCCCGCGCCATCAGACCGTCTCCGTCACCTTGCGCAGATGCGGGGGCGTGTCTGGATCAAAGCCGCGCCGCCGCGCCAATCCCTCGATAAAGGCGTAAAACCCCGCCTGCATGACCAGCGGCGCGACCAGCGGATGCAGCCCGTGGACCGAGGGCAGGGTGATGGCGCCCGCGACCTCGCTGCCGGTGACAAAGACATCCGCACCCTGCGCCGCCAGCCGTTCGGCCGTGGCCTGCAGTTGCGGCAGGGCGGCGTCCTCGATCCCCAGCGCCAGCACCGGGAAATTCGCCTGCACGATGGCGGCGGGGCCGTGCAGGACCTCGGCCGCCGAATAGGCCTCGGCATGGATGCCGCTGGTTTCCTTGAATTTCAGCGCCGATTCGCAGGCGATGGCAAAGCCCGGACCACGGCCCAGAACAAAGGCCGAATTGGCCCGCGCCAGCCGCGCCGACAAAGGCGACCAGTCGAGCTCAACGGCCTGCGCCAAGGCTTCGGGCAGGGCGTTCAGCGCGTCCTGAAGGGCGTGATCGCCGCTCCATTCCGCCAGCAGCGACAACCCCGCCAGCACCGAACAGATAAAGGTCTTGGTGGCGGCGACGCTTTTTTCCTCGCCCGCCTGCAGGGGCAGGCAATGGGCCGAGACCTGCGCCATCGGGCTGTCCTCAAAGTTTGTGATGGCGATCGACAGCGCCCCCCCCTGACCCGAGGCGCGCATCATCTCGACCCCGTCCGGGCTGCGGCCCGATTGCGAAATGCCGATGCAGGCCGCCTTGCCCAGCCGCAGGGGCCGGCGATAGATCGAGGCGATGGACGGCCCGACCGAGGCCACGGGCACGCCGGCCTCAAGCTCGAAGGCGTATTTCAGATAGGTCGCGGCATGGTCGGACGATCCGCGTGCCACGGTCACGATCAGGTCGGGGTCCTTGCGTCGCAATGCCGCCGCCGCGTCCAGCACCGCCTGACGCGACTGGTCCAGAAAACGGGCGGCGGCCTGCGGGATTTCGGCCACTTCGCGGGCCATATGGGTCTGGCTCATTGGGGATTCCTTTCGCCATCGGGCGCGAGTTTCAGTTCCACGGCGAAGTCATAGGCATCGCCGCGATAAAGCGAGCGGGTGAATTCGACCACCTTGCCCGAGGGCAGATAGGAAATGCGCTCGATGCGCAGACCCGCGACCCCGGGTGGCACGCCCAAGAGATCGGCGTCCTTGCCATTCAGATTGGCGGCCGAGATGCGCTGCACGGCGCGCACCGGGCGCTGGCCGCGGCTTTCCAGCACCGCGTAAAGCGAATCGTTGACCAGTTCGGGATCGGGCAGGATGCGCTGCGAGAGCGAGGCGCGCTCGATCGCCAAGGGCACCCCGTCCGAGCTGCGCACCCGTTCCAGCCGCGCCACGCGGTCGCCCGCGCCCAACCCCAGCGCCATGACCTCCTCGGGGGCGGGGGCATGCAGGCCGCGCGCGATCCAGCGGCTTTCGACCGATTTTCCGCGCCGGGCCATGTCCTCGGTGAACGAGGTCAGAAGCGACAGCGCCTGTTCCAGCTTTTCGACGCGCGGCGCGACGAATGTCCCCGAGCCGCGCCGCTGCACCAACTGCCCCGAGCTGACCAGTTCCGCCACGCCCTTGCGCACGGTGACGCGCGACAGCCCGGTCATCGCTGCCAGTTCCCGCTCGGATGGCAGGCTGTCGCCGGGACGTAGCCGTCCCGAGGCGATGGCTTCGGCGATCAGCCGGTGCAATTGCAGGTAAAGCGGCCCGCCGCCGCTTTCCTCGAATGCGCCGGGGGTGAAGATTTCGCCCATCATCCCTCCTGCCGCGCCAGAAACAGCGCCCCGTCCAGCCCGTTGCCCAAGGGCGCGCGAATGTCCCAAAGCCCCGCCAGCCGTTTCGCGTAATGGCCGCCCAGCCCGCCCAGAAAGATCACCGGCAGGTCGCGGCCCTGTTGCAGCATCCCGATCATATCGCGGATCTGCGCGACCGCCGCGTCAAAGATGCTGATGGCCGCCGGGTCCGCGCTTTCGACGATGCGGGGGGCAAAGCTGCCGAACTCGACGGGTTTGGCGCGCAGCCCGAACGAGATCACGCCCTCGACCCCGCCCAGTTCGGTCAGCACGTCCTGCAACAGAGGTGTCATCGGAGCAAAGCCGTCCTCGGCCCGCAGCGCCTCGGAAAGCAGGGCGCGGCCCAGAACCGCGCCGCCCCCTTCGTCGCCCAGAAGAAAGCCGCGCCCGCCATATTGGCGGAACTGGCCGCCCGCTTGCACCGCAAAGACCGAGCCGGTGCCCATGGCGGCGACGATGCCATCGCCGCTTTGCAGGGCGCCTGCCGTGGCGGTGACCACGTCGGTGACGATGCGCGTGCGGCGAAAGGGCAGCATCGCCTGCAGGCGCCGCGCCGAGGCGCTGACATTGGCCCCCGCCAGCCCCAGCACGGCATCCAGATCGTCCAGATGGCCCTGGCCGGCGGCATCGAGCGCGGCACGGGCGGCGCTCAGGATATTGGCGCAGGCGCTTTCCGTCTCGATCGAGATATTGGCGGGTCCGGCCGCGCCCTGACCCAAAATGCGCCCCTGCGCATCGGCCAGCGCCGCCCGGCATCCCGTGCCCCC
>JAGPGI010000027.1 GCA_018056045.1 Paracoccus sp. (in: a-proteobacteria) | reverse complement strand
GTGTCGCCAGTCAGCTGGCTGACGATCTTGACGGTGATCGTCGTCATCGCCTCAAAGGGGTTCAGCCCCATCCGGGCCGAAGCACCCGCCCCCAGCACCACGATCATCGTCTCGCCGATGGCGCGGGAGGCGGCCAGAAGCACGGCGCCGACGATGCCCGGCAGGGCGGCGGGCAGCACCACCTTGCGGATGGTTTCGGACGGGGTCGAGCCCAGCCCCAGCGCGCCGTCGCGCAGGGATTGCGGCACGGCGTTGATGATGTCATCGGAAAGCGAGCTGACAAAGGGGATCAGCATCACCCCCATGACCAGCCCCGCCGTCATCACCGACGCGCCCGACGACCCCAGGCCCAGCGGCTGCGAGAACCAGTCGCGCAGCAAGGGGCCGACGGTGATCATGGCGAACAGCCCGTAGACGATGGTCGGAATGCCGGCCAGCACCTCGATCAGCGGCTTGACCACGCCGCGCATGCGCACGGATGCGTATTCCGACATGTAGATCGCCGCGAACAGCCCGATCGGCACCGCGACCAGCAGCGCGATCAGCGAGATGTAAAGCGTGCCCCAGAGCAGCGGCAGCATGCCCAGTTGCGAGCCGCCGCCGAATTTCGGCGACCAGGTGGTGCCGAAAAAGAACTCGGTCCAGGGATATTGGCGAAAGAACTGTCCGGTCTCGAACAGCATCGACAGCACGATCCCGGCGGTGGTCATGATGGCGATCGACGCGCAGGCGATCAGCAGGCCCTTGACCATGCCCTCGACCGCGTTGCGGGCGCGAAAGGCGGGCGAGGTGCGGATCAGCGCAAAGGCAAGCCCGGCCCCGGCCAGCGCCAGCGCCAGTGCCGAGACCAGCGTCGTGCCCGCGGCCGGTTGCACGAAGCGCCAGACCGCGATCAGCAGGATCGCCGGCAGCGCCGTCAGAAGCGCCGCGTTCCAGCCGTAATGGCCGGGCCGCGAATGCAGTTTGCGCGTGTCGCCACCAGCCATGGCGACGGCCCGCATGCGGGTCAGCAGATATCCCGCCCCGGCAAGGGCAAGGACGATCAGCAATGTCCAGGAGACAGGCATTCAGAGCCTCGGAAACTGGGGAACGGAAAGGGGCGCGGGGACATTCTGCCGCCCGCGCCCGCCTGGTCACTGGGCGATGGTCGCTTCGTCGGCCACGGCGGTCTGGGTCGCGGCCAGTTCCGGGTCCGAGACCAGACCATAGGCGGCCAGCGGGCCCTCGGGGCCGGCCAGCTCGTCCGAGACGAAGAATTCGGTGAATTCCTTCAGCCCCTGAATGGCGCCGATATGCTGTTTCTTGACATAGAAGAACAGCGGCCGCGACACCGGATACTCGCCCGAGGCGATGGTCTCGGTCGAGGGCGTGACGCCGGCGATGGTCGCAACCTTCAGCTTTGAGGTGTTGTTTTCATAGTAAGACAGGCCAAAGACGCCGACGCCGTTCGGGGCCGACTGGATGCGGGCCAGCGTCTCGCTGTAATCGCCGTCGATATCGACCGACTTGCCGTCGGTGCGCAGGGCAGAGCAGGCCTCCTTGGCCTTGTCCTCGTCGCCCTTTTCGGCCGCGAAGACCTCTGCGGCGCCGGCTTCCTTGCAGCCCGCCGCGATCACCTTTTCCTCAAAGACCTCGCGGGTGCCATGCTTGGTGCCGGGCACGAAGGCCAGAATGTCCTGATCGGGCAGATCGGCGCGGATCTCGCTCCATTTGGTATAGGGGTTGGCGACGACCTTGCCGTCCTTGACCACCTCGGCGGCCAGCGCGTTGAACCAGTCGGCGGCGGTAAAGGCGAAATCGTTGCCGTTGATGTCGCTGGCAAAGACGATGCCGTCATAGCCGATGCGGACCTCGATGATCTCGGTCACGCCGGCGGCCTTGCAGGCGGCCTTCTCGCTGTCCTTCATCGGGCGCGAGGCATTGGCGATGTCGATGGTATTGTCGCCCAGACCCTCGCAGAACTTCTTCAGCCCCGCCGAGGAGCCGCCGGATTCGACCACCGGGGTCGGGAAATCGGTATTTTCGCCAAAGGCTTCGGCGACGATGGTGGCATAGGGCTGCACCGTCGACGAGCCAGCGATCTGGATCTGGTCGCGGGCCGAGGCCATGCCGGCGGTGGCAGCGATCACGGCCAGAGCCGAGACGGTGAGTTTCGCGGGTTTCATAGGATCACTCCTGACATTTCCATCTTGGCCAGCTTTGGCCTGACCGCCGTTTAAAGCGGCGACACGACGGTTATGCGAAAGGAATGTGACAGTTGCGCGACAATCGCCGCCCTGCCGGAAAATCCCGCGATTTCTAGCCGATACAGCCGCGGACGCCGCCGGTCTGCGCGCGGTCCAGCAGCAGATGATCCAGAATCACGCAGGCCGCCATGGCCTCGGCGATGGGCACGGCGCGAATCCCCACGCAGGGATCGTGGCGGCCCTTGGTGATCAGGTCGATCTCCTCGCCCTTCCGGTTGATGGTGCGGCGCGGCGTCAGGATCGAGCTGGTCGGCTTGACCGAGAACCGCACCACGATGTCCTGTCCGGTGGAAATCCCGCCCAGAATTCCGCCGGCATGGTTTGACAGGAATTCCAGGCCGTCCGGCCCCATGCGCATCTCGTCGGCGTTTTCGGTGCCGGTCAGGGCGGCGGCAGCCATGCCCTCGCCGATCTCGACGCCCTTGACGGCATTGATCGACATCATCGCGGCGGCAAGGTCGGTATCCAGCTTCGCATAGACAGGCGCGCCAAGACCGGGCGGGCAGTTCTGGATCAGCACCTCGATGGCGGCGCCGACGCTGTTGTGGTCCTTGCGGATCGCGTTCAGATAGTCCTCCCATGCCGGGACGGCGCTGGCATCGGGCAGGAAGAACGGGTTCTGGCCGATCTGGCTCGCGTCGAAGTTCGCCGGGTCCAGACGCAGGCTGCCCATCTGGCACATGTAGCCGGTGATTTTCAGCCCCGGGACCAGATCGCGCAGCACGGCCTGCGCCACGCCCCCCGCGGCAACCCGCGCCGCAGTTTCCCGCGCGCTGGAGCGCCCGCCGCCGCGATAGTCGCGAATGCCGTATTTCAGGTGATAGGCGATGTCGGCATGACCGGGGCGGAAAGCCTGCGCGATCTCGCCGTAATCCTTGCTGCGCTGGTCGGTATTCTCGATCATCAGCTGGATCGGCGTGCCGGTGGTGCGCCCCTCGAAGACGCCGGACAGGATGCGGACCTGATCGGGTTCCTGCCGCTGGGTGGTGAACTTCGAGGTGCCGGGGCGGCGGCGGTCCAGAAACTGCTGGATGAAGGCTTCGTCCAGCGCGACGCCCGGCGGGCAGCCATCCACCGTCGCGCCAAGCGCCGGCCCGTGGCTTTCGCCCCAGGTGGTGAAGGTAAAGATACGACCGAATGTATTGAAGCTCATGGTTCCCGCCCTTTCCGCTTCCCTGCGATAGCCGCGCCGGTCCGGGGGGGCAATCCCCGGCGTGAAAATCCGGGCCGGAGGGCGCCGCGCAGCCCGTCCGGACAGGGGGGCGGGCCGGCGATTTCGCCGTCATTTCCTTATCCATCAAGCCGATGCCGTCATTCACGAGCGGTTCACGCCCCGGGGACTATGTTCAGCGCACGAGGCTGCCTGCTCGTTCAACGGAATCATCACATCAGGAGGACGTGATGCCTACAGGAACCAACGGCAATGACTTGATGCAAGGAACACTGGCAAGCGAAACCTTCTTTGCCCTTGCGGGCAATGACACGGTCTTTGCAAGCGGTGGTAATGACACGATCTACGGTGGAGCTGGAAACGACTACCTGTCGGGTGGAGACGGCCAAGACCGGCTTGAAGCCAACACCGGCACCGACACGCTGCATGGCTGGAACGGCAATGACACGCTGGTATCCAGCGGCTATGGCCAGTATTACGGCGACGACGGCAACGACTATATCTATGCCGGCAGCGGCGGCGGCGAGACGCTGGATGGCGGCGCCGGCACGGACTGGCTGAACACGACAAGCTTCTCGAGTCCCTATCGCGTGAACCTTGCCAACGGCCAGACCAATTTCACCTTCGAAAGCTTCGTCAATTTCGAGAATATCTATTCGGGTTCCGGAAACGACACGCTTTACGGGACGACGGGCGCCAACACCATGTATGGCAATGCCGGCAATGACTGGATCTTCGGTGATGCCGGCAATGACTCGATCTACGGTGGAGCTGGAAACGACTACCTGTCGGGCGGAGACGGCAATGACCGGCTTGAAGCCAACAGCGGCACCGACACGCTGCATGGCTGGAACGACAGTGACACGCTGGTATCCAGCGGCTATGGCCAGTATTACGGCGACAGCGGCAACGACTATATCTATGCCGGCGGCGGCGGCGGCGAGACGCTGGATGGCGGCGCCGGCACGGACTGGCTGAACACGGCAAGCTTCTCGGGTCCCTATCGCGTGAACCTTGCCAGCGGCCAGACCAATTTCAGCTTCGAAAGCTTCGTCAATTTCGAGAATATCACTTCGGGCTCCGGAAACGACACGCTTTACGGGACCGCGGACGCCAACGCCATGTCTGGCAACGGCGGCAATGACTGGATCTTCGGCCTTGACGGCAACGACGTGCTCAGCGGCGGAGATGGAAACGACTATCTGTCCGGCGGAAATGGCAATGACTGGGTTTCTGGCGGCACCGGCACGGACACGCTGCGTGGCTGGGACGGCAATGACACCCTGCGCTCCAGCGGACTGGGTCAGGTCTACGGCGACAGCGGCGACGATTACATCTATGCCGGAAATGCCGGCGCCGAGACGCTGGATGGCGGCATCGGCACGGACTGGCTGAACGTCGCGGGTTTCGCCGGAAATTACATGATCGAGATGGCGACCGGCACCACCAACAGTGGGAGTTCGAGAAGCTTTGTCAATTTCGAGCATATCTATGCCGGCTCGGGTCATGACACGCTTTATGGCACCAGTGCAGGCAATATAATGTATGGCAATGCCGGCAATGACTGGCTTTACAGCCGCGATGGCGACGATACCGTCTATGGCGGCGCCGGCATCGACTATATCTCGGGCGGCGCCGGCAATGACTGGCTGGATGCCGGAACCGGCACCGACACGGTCTATGGCTGGGACGGCAACGACACCCTGCGCTCCAGCGGCAGTGGTGCCTGTTATGGCGAGGTCGGTGATGATCTTGTCTATGCTGGCGTCGGCGGCATCGAGCTTCTGGATGGCGGCGAGGGAAGCGACCGGCTGGACACCACGGCCACCAACGTCAACTATCTGATCAACCTGAATAACGGTGTCACCAATCTCGCTGGCGAGAGCTTCATCAACTTCGAGCATCTCGTCACCGGCAGCGGCAATGACACGCTGGTCGGGACGGCCGCCGCGAATACGCTCAACGGTGGTGCCGGCAACGACGCGATCTATGGCGGCGCCGGTGACGACATGATGTATGGCGGTCTGGGCAACGATACCCTGCGCAGCGGCGGAGGGGCGGACATATTGGAAGGGCAGACCGGAGCCGACGTCTTCCAGTTCGGCACCCTCTTCGATTCCTCGGCCGGGATCGGGGTCGATCTGATCAGCGGATTCGACGGCGTCGGCGCCGCCGCGGGTGACCTGATCGACTTGTCGCTGCTGGATGCCAACACATCGGCCGGCGGCGACCAGGCCTTTGCCTTCAATGGCACGACAGCGGGCGGAATCGGCACGGTCTGGCTCGGCACCAGCGGCGCAGAGACCCTTGTCTATGTCAATAATGACGGCGACGCGGAGGCCGACATGACCATCCGCATTGCCGATGGCGGGGTGCTGGCCAGCCAGTACACGGCGGCAGATTTCGTTCTGTAGGGATCGGGGGGCTGCGCCGCCAAATCGGCGCAGCCCCTGCGGCAAGGCCCGCCCCCCGGCCGGCCGCGCCTTGTTCCTTCGCCCTGCCCGCCTTGCAAACAGACGACCGGCAACCTTCCCGGCTGCCGGCCGTTCCACCTCGGGCTTATTCCATGGACCAGCCATGGCTCACGATCATCGACTGGCCGTTCAGCGCATTGGTCGGGAAGCCCGCAAAGCCCCAGGCGATCTCAGCCACGTCTTTGATCGTGGCGAGCTCACCGCCCACAGTGCCGCCCAGCATGACATTCTTGACCATCTCTTTCACGGAGATGCCAGATCCATCGCCTGTTCGGCCATCTGCGTTTCAACCGACGGCGTCATGACGAAACCCGGACAGATCACCTTCGTGCACGCCACCCAAACCACCATGCACAAGCCCCGGCTATTCGTGATCTGCAAGAACTACGCGCCCTCCGCCAGCAGATTTCGCCCGATAAAGCGCGGCATCCGCACGATTCAGAAATGTCGTTATGTCTGTGTCGGCGCTACCATAAAACGTCGACACGCCGACACTGGCGGACAGTTTGGCAATGCCGTTCTCCAGAGGAATCGGCTCTTCGATCCGTTCGATGATACGATCAAGTATCCCGACCAGATCGCCGATCGAGTCATACAGGCTGAACAGCAACAGGAATTCGTCGCCGCCCGCGCGCGCCACGACATCCCCCCGCCGCACGCCGCCTCTCAACGCGTCGCCGACAGCCAGCAGGACCTCGTCTCCGGCGGCATGTCCAAACCTGTCGTTGACATGCTTGAAAAGATCCAGATCCAGCGCGGCGACCGCAAGCTGGGGCGCATTGCCGGAATGCGCGAGCTTGCGAAACTCGATCTCGAAACCGCGCCTGTTCAAAAGCCCTGTCAGCGGATCGGTCACAGACATCCGCTCAGCTTCGCGGCGGGCATTCTCAAGCGCCTCATTCGCCCTGGATATCTCTCCAAGAATGGCTTGACTGGCCTCATACATGAACAGCAACTCGATCACGTTGCTTGAGGGCGAAAAGTCGGTCTCGCTCAGCGACAAAAGCTTGATCGCGTGCGGCAGCGACATGCCAAAGCCAAAGTTCAGCAAAAGTACGTCCCCGGCAAGAACGACGCCATGCCCGCGCAAGACAAGCTCATCCTGGCCTCGGACGCGCAAGGTCGCCCGACGATTGCGTCGAAGTTCGACCAATGGATCAGCCGAATTTGCTGCGCCAAGCAGTTGCTGGTCGGTCGCGAGAATGTCGTGAAAATACGTGGCGCCGCAGAGCAGCCTTTCCATGACCGGCCCGGCTCCGATGATCCTGCCATCCGCATCGACCACCAGATGCATGGGCATCATGACCGAGGCCTCATGCGAGCCAATATTGTATGCCCCGTTCATTCTCCGGTCCCCGCGGCATTTTCGGGAACCAGCGCAAAGGGTCGCATCGAGCTGAATTCGGTCATGGCAATGTCTACTTGCAGATCACGCCCCTGCACCGTGATCACGGCAAGCGCGCCGTAATCATCCGCCATGCCCCGCAAGACCCCGGCCAAAAGCATCGGCCAGATCTCTCCGCTCCCCTCGATCGCGACCTCATAGCTTTGCTCGGTCTGCATGGTCACGACGATCCGGGGCACTTTCAGGCTTTGGATCACCATCTGTGCCCGTCGGGGAAATTCGCCCAGCGATTCCACAAACTCCGAAAAGTCCCGCCCGCTGAAGCGCAGCAGGCGGCGTATCGGCTCGCGCTGGGTCAGCCATCCGCCAAGATCCTCGACCAGTTCGCCCTGGGCCTTTTTCAGAATGGTCGCGGATGCCGCCACCATCGTATCGGACACCTTTTCGGAGGTTTTCTGCAGCAGGAAGAAGCCGCGTGGATCCACCTTTGACTGGCGCGCCACACGTTCCCATGTCCTGTCGCCGTAACAATCGCGCAGGAACAGCTCGAACGACCGGTTGATCAACCCGTGCATGCTATTCGACCCTGTCCTTCTTGCCGCTGTCGCCTGTGCGCCGCCCTGCTGCGCTCCATGACCTGCCTGATCCCGCGCCATCGGTCGGGACCAACCTGAATTCCTGCAGTCCCGACAGGGCGAGGGCACCCGTTTTACGAAGATAGTGCGTGTCGATCAGGGTGCAGTCGCGGCCCGCAGGCCGCGCGGCGGGCGCGTTGATGATCACATAGCCCCCCCCCTTGCAGGCCTGCCCCAGCGCGCTTTGACCCGACTTTCCAGTCAGGTGATAAACCTTGACCTGCCCGTGCCTGGCCATGATGCTCGCGCTTCGCACCGAGGCGTCGCCGGTCCAATACGGCCGGGCGGCGGCAGTCGGCTGATCTGCCGGGTCTCCGTCTGCTTCAAGCCAGTTCGCGACCGCAAACGCGCCGCCGCGCGGCCTGGATGGCACCCGCCCCGCATCGGTCAAGATGGCCACGGCATCGCCTTCGGCAGAAATGAGCATCAAGGGCCGCTCTGCGCCGCGCCAGACCAGCAGCGCGAGAACCAGCAGCGCCGCCCCCAACCCGCGCCGCAGAAGCGTCAATCTGGACGACACCAGCAGCGGCTGCACCGGCGCAAGAAGCAGCAGCATCGCCCCCGCTCCGGCCAACGGCAGGACCGTCCAGGGCGCGGCCGGCAGCATGAGCACCGCCCCTTCCAGCTCGGCAACCCAGCCGCCCACCAGCAACATCCATTTCGTGCCAAGGCCCATGATCCACAGCGCCGGTCCAGCCAGACCGAAAGGTGCCAGCAGCGCGGCAATCACCCCGCCGGGCATGACCAGCGCCCCAATGACCGGCACGACCAGCAAATTGGCCAGCAGCCCGTATTGCGTCATCCGCCCGAAATGGGCCGCCGCAATCGGTGACGTCGCCATGCTGGCGACGAATGACGACACCAGCAGCATCAGAACCGGCCGCGACCAGCGTGGAAGCTCCGGCGACAGCCTCAGCCATGGTTCGTGAACAAGGATCAGCGCCACCGTCGCGGCAAAGCTCATCTGGAAACCGGGCGAGGCCAGAGCCTCGGGGTTGATGGCAAGGATCGCCACCGCAGCCAGCGCGACCGTGCGCAACGACACCGCGCGGCGATCCGCCATGATCGCCAGCAGCATGACCGAAACCATGATGAAGGCGCGCTCGGTCGCGACGCCACCACCGGACAGCCAAAGATAGACGGCCGAGGCCAGAAGCGCACCGCCCGCGGCAAGCTTGTGCAGCGGCATGCCCGGCAATGCGCCAAGACCCTGCGCCACGGCCGCAGCGAGCCTGAGCGCGGCATAGACAACTCCCGCGAGCATGCTCATATGCAGGCCCGAGATCGAAATGATGTGATAGAGGTTCGAGGCCCGCATAACCTCGTTTGTAGCCTCATGGATTCCTGAGCGGTCACCGGTCATCAGCGCCGAGGCGACAGCACCGCTCTGGCCGCCGATCCGCTGCTGGATCGCCTCGGACAGAGACATGCGCAGCCGGTGCAGGGCAAGAATGCCGGCGCTTTCGGGCGGTGCAACGGCCAGAACCGGCGTGCGGGTATAGCCGACCGCGCCCATCCCTTCGAACCATGCCATCCGGCGGAAATCAAAGCCCCCGGGCTCGGACGGACCTGAAGGCGGCGCCAGATGCGCGGTCAGCATGACGCGCTGTCCGGGAACCGGCAGGTCAACCTCGCTCAAAAGAGAGATACGGACGCGACGCGGCGTCCGGGACGGCGCGACATCATCAAGGCGCAACTGATCCAGGGTCAGCCGCATCCGGTCGCGGGACGAACGGTCGATGCCCACGACGCGACCCTCAACCGGGCCGTAATAGCGAAAATCCAGCACGGGTGCAGCGACAAGATGGCTGCGCCATCCGGCCAGCCCCGCCCCCGCCACCACCAGCAACATCGCCAGCGCCGCCAGCCGGATCCTGTCCGCCCACAGCCAGTCAAGCCGCCCAAGTCCCGCCTGTCGCATGACCAGCATGAGCATTGCCACGCAAAACCCGCCGATCACGGCGAGCGCGGCATAAAATCCGGTTCCCGGCTCATCGCGCAGCGAAAACCAGCCACCAATGCCAAGGGCCATCCAGAACGGCACCCAAGGCAGCAATCCAGCCCGCACCGAAACCGAACTGCGCCGCACGGCCGGCACCGCGCCACGATCTCGCCGCAGCGAAATCGGCAGGCTTCCCGCGGCTGCGCTAACCGATTGCATATCCGAAACTTGTCCTTGGCTCGTCGCTTGCGTATCTGTTGCGCCAAGATTGGCACGCGACCGTTTAGAAATAATTAATCGCCCTGCCTTATGACCGAATTTCTGAAGTGAACTGGCCCAAGATGACTGATTCTCGCCCCGTCGTGACGCGTTTCGCCCCCTCGCCCACCGGCTATCTGCATATCGGTGGCGCGCGGACGGCGCTTTTCAACTGGCTTTACGCCCGTGGCAGGGGCGGAAAGTTCCTGCTGAGAATCGAGGATACCGACCGCGCCCGTTCAACCCCCGAGGCAACCGAAGCGATCTTGCAGGGCCTGCGCTGGCTGGGCCTCGACTGGGACGGCGAGCCGGTCAGCCAGTTCGAGGGTCGCGCCCGCCATGCCGAGGTCGCCCGCGAGATGCTGGCCAACGGCAGCGCTTATAAATGCTTCTCGACCCCCGAGGACATCGAGGCGTTTCGTGAGAAAGCCCGTGCCGAGGGGCGCTCGACGCTGTTTCTGTCGCCCTGGCGCGACGCCGATCCGGCCAACCTGCCCGATGGCCCCTATGTGATCCGCCTGCGGGCACCGCGCACGGGCCAGACCATCGTCCATGATGCGGTGCAGGGTGACGTGACCTTTGGCAACGAGCAACTGGACGATATGGTGCTGCTGCGCTCGGACGGGACCCCCACCTATATGCATGCGGTGGTGGTCGACGACCATGACATGGGCGTCACCCATATCATCCGCGGCGACGATCACCTGACCAATGCCGCGCGCCAGATCCAGATCTATGATGCCATGGGCTGGGAGATCCCGGTCTTTGCCCATATCCCGCTGATCCACGGCCCCGATGGCAAGAAACTGTCCAAGCGCCACGGCGCCGTGGGCCTGCACGAATACGCCGCCATGGGCTATCCGGCCGCCGCGATGCGCAACTATCTGGCACGGCTTGGCTGGAGCCATGGCGATGACGAGCTCTTTGACGACGCGCAGGCCATGGCATGGTTCGATCTGAGCGGGATCGGCAAGGCTCCGGCGCGGCTCGACTTCAAGAAGCTCGAGCATGTCAGCAGCCACCATATCGCGCAGATGAGTGACGCGGCGTTGCTGTCAGAGCTTGCGACCTATCTTGAGGCGATCCAGGCGCCAGCGCTTACCGCCCAGCAGACCGACTGGTTCACGCCCGCGCTAACCGCACTGAAAACCAAGGCGAAAACCTTGCCCGCACTGCTGGAGCAGGGCCATTTCGCACTGGTCACACGCCCGGTCGAGATCGAGGACAAGGCGGCTGCGGCGCTCGATTCTGTATCCCGTGGTATACTGCGAGAATTGACTGCCGCACTGCAGCATGCTAGTTGGAGCCGCGACGAACTCGAGACGGCAGCCAAACAGATTGGCGAGTCGCACGGGCTGGGTCTGGGAAAGATTGCCGCACCATTGCGGGCGGCGCTTGCCGGGCGCAGTTCGACCCCCAGCGTGTTCGATATGATGTTGGCGCTTGGCCGCGATGAGACGCTGGCCCGGTTGCAGGATCAGGCGGGCTGAACGCCCGCGCCCATCACCCGGCCCGCGTGGCCGGAGTCAGGTGAAAGGAACAGGGAATGGCAGGAAACAAATCTGCAAAACTGCTGGTCGAAGGGAAGGAGCTCGAGCTTCCGATCCTGACCCCTACCGCAGGTCCGGATGTCGTGGATATCCGCAAGCTCTATGGCGATGCGGACGTGTTCACCTATGACCCCGGCTTCACGTCGACCGCGTCCTGCGACTCGACGATCACCTTCATCGACGGTGAAAAGGGCGAGCTGTGGTATCGCGGCTACCCGATCGAGCAACTGGCAGCCCAGTCGCATTACCTCGAGGTCTGCTACCTGCTGCTTTACGGTGAGCTGCCCTCGAAGGAACAGCTGATCGATTTCGAGACCCGCGTCACGCGCCACACCATGGTGCATGAGCAGATGCACAACTTCTTCCGTGGCTTCCGTCGGGACGCGCATCCGATGGCGACCATGGTGGCCGTGGTTGGCGCCATGTCGGCCTTTTACCACGACTCGACGGATATCAACGATCCCTGGCAGCGCGAGGTCGCCTCGATCCGGCTGATCGCGAAACTGCCGACCATCGCAGCGATGGCCTATAAATATTCGATCGGCCAACCCTTCGTCTATCCGCAGAACGAACTGGATTACGCCAGCAACTTCCTGCACATGTGCTTCTCGGTCCCGGCCGAAAAATACGTCGTGAACCCGGCTTTGGCCCGCGCCATGGACCGCATCTTCACGCTGCATGCGGATCACGAACAGAACGCCTCGACCTCGACCGTGCGTCTGGCGGGTTCGTCGGGCGCGAACCCGTTTGCCTGCATCGCCGCCGGCATCGCCTGCCTTTGGGGCCCGGCCCATGGCGGCGCCAACCAGGCCGCGCTGGAAATGCTGCGCCAGATCGGCACCGTCGACCAGATCCCGGAATATATCCGCCGCGCCAAGGACAAGGATGATCCGTTCCGGCTGATGGGCTTTGGCCACCGCGTCTACAAAAACTTCGACCCCCGCGCGCGGGTGATGAAGGAATCGGCCGACGAGGTTCTGGACCTGCTGGGCATTCACAACAACCCGACGCTGCAGGTCGCCAAGGAACTCGAGCGAATCGCGCTGGAGGACGATTATTTCGTCTCGAAGAAGCTCTATCCGAACGTCGATTTCTACTCGGGCATCATCCTCGAGGCGATGGGCTTCCCGACCTCGATGTTCACGCCGATCTTTGCGCTGTCGCGCACGGTCGGCTGGATCTCGCAGTGGAAGGAAATGATCGCCGATCCGCAGAACAAGATCGGGCGTCCGCGGCAGCTTTACGTCGGCTCGCCGCTTCGCGACTACAAGCCGCTGGATCAGCGCTGAGCGCGTCGGAGCAGAACCGCGAACGGCCCCGGAAAAATTCCGGGGCCGTTTTGCTGCGCCCCCATCACGTCCTTTGCGCCATCGGCTGGCAGGGACGCGGCTATTCGCCAGAGTTCACCGAGAACATGAATGCGATCGTATGGGGCCGACTGCGGCGCAATCCGCTGACCGAGGTGATTTTTACCAGCACCGCCGATTCGATCTGCGCACCCTGTCCCTGGCGTCGCGGTCTGGGCTGCGAGGCAAGCGAGCGCATCACCGGGCTGGACACACGCCATGCGGCGGCGCTTGGCATCCGTCCCGGCCAGCGCATGAACTGGGCCGAGGCGCTGGGGCGGGCCGCATCCCGTGTCCGGCCTGCCGATTTGCAGCGGATCTGCAACGGCTGCCAATGGATCGCGCTGTGCCAGCCCGCGCTGGCACGATTGCAGCCGACCGTTCATGAGCCCTGCGAGACGTCAATCTGACGCACCCCCTGCTGGCGCCTCGCGACAGGGCTTGCGCGCACGCCTTGCCGATGCGAAATCACCGCCATGACCGAGAACGAGAAAATCGCGCTGATCACCGGCGCTTCGCGCGGCCTTGGCGCCGCTCTGGCCGAGACGCTTGCGTCGCGCGGCTGGCATATTCTGGCCGTGGCCCGCACCACCGGCGCGCTTGAAGAGCTGGACGACCGCATCCGCAAGGCCGGCGGAACCGCCACTCTGGCGCCGATGGATGTCGGCACACCCGAGGCGATGGGCCAGCTTGCGCAGGCCGTGGCCGGGCGCTGGGGTGGCCTTGATCTTTGGGCGCATACCGCGATCCATGCCGCGCCGCTATCGCCTGCGGGGCATATCGACGCCAAGGATTTCCAGAAATCCGTCGATCTGAACATCGTGACCACGCGCGGGCTGATCGGGCTGTTCGAGCCGCTTTTGCGCGCCCGCAAGGGCACGGCACTGTTTTTCGAGGACGATCGCGGCGGCACCAAGTTCTTTGGCAGCTACGGCGCGACCAAGGCCGGCCAGATCGCGCTGGCGCGCAGCTGGCAGCTTGAAAGCGAATCCATCGGCCCCCGTGTCGTCATCGCCGAGCCGGCGCCGATGCCAACTGCCGTGCGCGCCCGCTTTTTCCCGGGCGAAGACCGCGACCGCCTGACGCCCTGCAAGGCCGAGGCCCAGCGGATCCTGAACGAGGTTCTGGGTTAAGGGCCGGCGCGGCCGGTCGCGCTCCACATAGCGAACGAGGCGTTTTCGGATGACCCTTGCGGTCTTCATCTCTGCGGCCTTGGCGCTTCTTGTTGCCCCGGGTCCGACCAATGCGCTGATGGGGATCGCCGGGGCGCAGCACGGCCTTTTCCGCGTGCTGCGGCTTTTGCCCGCCGAATTGGCCGGATATCTGACGACCATCCTGCCCCTGACCTATCTGGGCGCACAGACGCTTGGGAGACTGCCGGCCGTCGCCGTGGCGATGAAGCTGATCGCCGCGATCTGGGTGCTTTACCTTGCCCTGAAGCTCTGGCGTTTCCATGGCCCCGAGGGGGAAACCGCACGTGTCACCGCACGCAAGATCTATGTCACAACG
>JAGPGI010000284.1 GCA_018056045.1 Paracoccus sp. (in: a-proteobacteria) | reverse complement strand
GAGCCAAACTGGCCACCGTGGGTCCGTGTCAAACGCGTGCCTGGTTGTCGAAGCCGACGATCCCCATGGAACGGACCACCTTATAGGTCAGCCATGCGGTTTCGTTGGTCGTGGCCGAGGCCGCCAGAAAGCCGGTGCTGGTCCAGCGGTTGACGGTCGCGCCCGCCTCGTTCTTCTGGATCAGGTTGGCGTCGCGGTCGTCCTTGATCGCGCGGGCGATCTTGTCGAGCGCCTCTTCCCAGGTGATGTCCTCGAACTTGTCCGAGCCGGGGCGGCGGATGCGCGGCTGGGTCAGCCGGGTCGCGGAATGGACGGTGTCCTTCAGCGCCGCGCCCTTGGGGCAAAGCGAGCCGCGATTGGTCGGATGGTCGGCATCGCCCTCGATATGGACGATTTCGGCGGTTTCGCCCGCCGCCAGATCGCCCTTGGAATAGATCAGGATACCGCAGGCGACCGAACAATAGGTACAGGTGTTGCGTGTCTCGGTCGTCGAGGCCAGCTTGAAGGCGCGCACATGCGCCTGTTCCGCCGCCTCGGCCCCGCCGAAGCCCATGGCCCCCAGCGATGTTGCCGCAACACCCGCGCCGGCCAGCCTGAGAAAGCTCCGACGCGAGAGGTCGATGTTCATGATCCCCTCCTGCTGCCTGTCGAATAGATAGGTGCTGCAAGGATGCGCTTGGCAGCGCCACCCTGTCAAGCTGGCAGGTCGGGGTTGTAACTACTTGGTAGCGCCACAACCCCCGGAATTGTTTTCGTTTTTACCGAATTCCGCACATGGCGGCCGGATGCCGGTCAGACCTCGACCGAAACCGCCCCGATCGGATGCGAGCAGCAGGCGAGGATATAGCCCTCTTCGATGTCATCGTCCGAGATGCCGCCGTTATGGACCATATGCACCTCGCCCTTGGTCTTGCGGATCTTGCAGGTCCCGCACAGCCCGAAGGTGCAACCCGAGGGGATGTTCAGCCCATTGGCCTTGACCACCGCCAGCACGGTGTCGGTTTCGTGGCATTTTGCCGTCACGCCCGAGCTTTCAAAGGTGATCTCGGCGCGGGCCTCCTCGTCAGGGACGACATCGTCCAGCACCGGGGCCTCGGCCTCGTTGCGGATCGGCGCGCCGAAGCTTTCCTGATGATAGCGCTCCATGTCGTAGCCCAGCGCCACCAGCATGTCGCGCACGGCCTGCATGAAGGGCTCGGGTCCGCAGCAGAACACCTCGCGCTCCAGATAGTCGGGCGCCATCAGTCCCAGCATGATCTGGTTCAGCCGGCCGCGATAGCCGTGCCAGGTGCGGAACGGGTCGGATTCCTCGACCGCGAAACGCAGCTGCAGGCCCGGCACGCGGTCGGCCATGCCCTCAAGCCGCTGGCGAAAGATGATGTCGCTGGGGCTGCGCGCGGCATGGACAAAGACGATGTCGGGCATTTCGCCCGAATCCCACGCCCATGTGGTCATCGACATCAAGGGCGTGACCCCCGACCCGGCCGAGATGAACAGGTATTTCGGCGCCTCGTGCCGCACGAAGCTGAAAATCCCGGCGGGGCCATAGGCTTTCAGCCGCATGCCGGGACGCAGATGGTCGATCATCCAGCGCCCGCCGGTGCTGCCCGGCTGCGCCTTGACCGTGACCGAGATCGACAGCGGCCGCGAGGGGCTGGAGCTGATCGTATAGGTGCGCTGCACGTTCCCGCCCGGCGTGGGCAGGTCCAGCGTCACGAACTGGCCGGGCTGATAGTCGAACCACGCCCCCGAAGGCGCACGAAAGGTGAATGTGGCGGTGTCCGAGGTTTCGGGCACCACCATCGCGCATTCCAGCGGCTCGTCATCCTTCCACGGCGTGTCGCCGAATGCCTTGATCAGCGTCGCCATTATTCCGCCGCCATGGCCGGACGCGGGGACAGCCGGTCACGCATGGTGCGGACATACCAGTCGACGAAGTGGATCACGCCCTCTTCCTGATTGGGGGAATAGGGGCCGGGCTCATAGGCGGGCGACAGGATGCCTTTCTGGTTTTCCTCGACCACGCGGCGGTCTTCGTCATTGGTGTTCAGCCAGACCTCGGTCAGGGCTTTCAGGTCGTAATCCTTGCCCTCGACGGCATCCTTGTGAACCAGCCATTTGCTGGTCACCTCGGTCTGGGTCGGGCTGATCGGCAGCAGGCGGAAGACGATGGCGTGATCGGGCAGGAAGTGGTTCCAGCTGGACGGGAAGTGATAGAACATCAGGCTGCCGGCATCGTTCCACGGGATCGTGCCCATGCGCCGGTTCACCGCCGCCTTGGTCGACATGGTAAAGCTTTCGGCATTGTTCAGCAGCGGCACCCGCGCGAACCGCCATTGCATGCCCGGATCGTTGACGAAACGCGCCGGCAGCCCGGCCTTGTCGCAGCGGTCCCAATGGGCAAGGATTTCCGGCGAGGCTGCGTTCGGCCCCTCCATCACCGTCATCAGCGGGTTGTCGGAATAGGTCCGGCAAAGCGAGGGGTGCGAGCCGCCGCAATGATAGCATTCGCGGTTGTTCTCGATCACCAGCTTCCAGTTGCCCTGCTCGACGATGGTCGAGGTAAAGGCGACCTTGGCGTTATTGGCCAGATCCGAGGCGCCGACATAATCCGACATGAACCCGCCCAGACGGGTGAATTCCGGCGGCGTGTCGGCCAGACAGATATAGACCAGCCCGCCATCGCTGCGGCAATGCACCGGCTTCAGGCTGAATTGCGAGGCGTCGAAATCGGCCCCCATGTCGCGCGCGAACAGCAGCCGGCCGTCAAGGTCATAGGTCCACTGGTGATAGGGGCAGACCAGTTTCGGCGACGAGCCGTTTTCCTTGGGGCACAGTTTCTGGCCGCGATGGCGGCAGACATTGTGGAAGGCCCGGATCTGGCCATCGGCGCCGCGCACCACGAGGATCGGATATTCGCCGATCTGCAAGGTTGCGTGGTTCCCGGTCTTGGGGATATCGCAGGCCGGGATCGCAAAGACCCATTCACGATACCACAGGTTTTCCAGATCGGCGCGATAGACCCCTTCGTCACAGTAAAGGTCGTGGCTGAGCGAGTAGTTTTTGCGCCTTTGGTCAAGCTCGTTCAGGATTTCGGCTGTGTTCAGCATGGCTGGGATTCCGGTGGCTGGCATGATGGCTGTTCGGGCCAGAATTGCACGGGTTTCGCGAAAAACAATCCTTCAAATGCGACCACCCGATGACGGAATCTGACGCCGGCGCTTCACGCCGATGCGAGCGCGCGGCGCCGGGATACGTGGAATTGCCTAGGCATAGAATGGTTGTCTAACCGGCTTTGCTGCGTCTAACCTCGACCAAGAACAACCATATCTAGGGGAGTATCCATGTTCACGAAACGCATTCTGGGTCTTGCGACCGCAATTGTGGTGACGGTCGGCGGCTTTGCCGGCGCGCAGGAGATGAGCTTTTTCCGTATCGGCACCGGCGGCACGGCAGGCACATATTACCCGATCGGCGGGTTGCTGGCGAACGCGATCTCGGCCCCGCCCGGCTCGCGCGCCTGCGAGGATGGCGGCGCCTGCGGGGTGCCGGGGCTGGTCGCCTCGGCCCTGGCCTCGAACGGTTCGGTCGCCAACGTGAACGCCATCGAGGGCGGCACGCTGGAATCCGGCTTTGTCCAGGGCGACGTGGCCGCCTGGGCGCAGACCGGCACCGGCATCTGGGACGGCAAGCCCGCGGCGGCCAAGCTGCGCGCCATCGCCAACCTCTATCCTGAATCGATCCACCTGGTCGCCAGCAAGGCGTCGGGCATCGCCTCGGTCGCCGACCTCAAGGGCAAGCGGGTCTCGCTGGACGAGCCGGGCTCGGGCACGCTGGTGGATGCGCAAATCATTCTGGACGGCGCCGGTCTGGGCGAGGCCGACATCACCCCCGAATATCTGAAGCCCGATCAGGCCGCCGACCGCATGAAGGACGGCGCCATGGACGCATTCTTCTTTGTCGGCGGCTATCCGGCCGGTGCCATCGCCGAGCTGGCCAGCCAGCACGAGGTGGTGATCGTCCCGATCGACGGCGAACTGGCCGACAAGATCACCACCGACTACAAGTTCTTTGCCAAGGACAGCGTTCCCGCCGGCACCTATGAGGGCCAGGAAGCCGATGTCGCCACCATCTCGGTCGGCGCGCAGTGGATCACCTCGGCCGACCAGCCCGAAGAGCTGATCTATGGCATCACCAAGGCGCTGTGGAACGACAATACCCGCAAGCAACTGGATGCCGGCCATGCCAAGGGCAAGGTCATTCTTGAGGAAAACGCCCTGAACGGTCTGGGCCTGCCCCTGCATCCGGGGGCCGAGCGCTTCTACAAGGAAGCCGGGCTTCTGAAATAAG
>JAGPGI010000283.1 GCA_018056045.1 Paracoccus sp. (in: a-proteobacteria) | reverse complement strand
GGCGCAGTGCCGATCATCCACGGCACGGCCGATCCCGCCGAGGTCGCCGCCGCGCAGGCCGCGCTTGGCACGGAACGCGCCGGGGCGCTGGTCGAGGAAACCCTTGCCCGTGCCGCCACCTTGGCCCGCGGCCTTGGCGTCGCCCGCTTCGTGGTCGCGGGGGGCGAGACCTCGGGCGCAATCACCGGCGCGCTTGGCGTGACCGCGCTGCGCGTCGGCACCGAGATCGCGCCGGGTGTGCCCTGGTGTCTGGGAGAGGACAGCGCCGGCCCGGTGGCATTGGCGCTGAAATCCGGCAATTTCGGCGATGAAGGCTTTTTCGGCCGCGCCTTGGCGCAGGCAGGCTAGCGCAGGCTCTGCATCCAGCCCAGACTGTCACCGGTCGGGCCAGAGGGACGGTATTCCGCGCCCAAGGGCCGGTCCCAGCCCATGGCGTCGATATGGGCAAAGATGTGGCGGTAATTCACCTCGCCCCGGTCGGGGGTGCCGCGATCGGGGACGCCCGCGAATTGGATATGGCCGGTGACCGGCGCCATCCGGGTCAGAAGCCGCGTCAGATCCCCCTGCATGATCTGCAGGTGATAGCAGTCAAACATCAGCCGCAGATTGTCGCGGCCAAGACGCGCGATGATCCCGGCCGCCTGATCGGCGTCACGCAGGAAATAGCCGGGCGCGTCATAGCGATTCAGCGGCTCGATCAGCACGGTCGCGCCCTGCCGGGCGGCCAGATCGCAGGCGAAATTCAGGTTCGCGTCAAAGGCCGCGCCAGCCTTGGCCCCCTCGGCAAAACCGGCCATGACATGCACGGCTTTGCAGCCGATCCGGTCCGCGTATTCCAGCGCCTGCGTGATGGCGGCGCGGGCCTCGTCCTCGCGCCCCGGCAGGGCGGCAAGGCCGCTTTCGCCCGGCATGCCCCGGACCGTGTTCAGGCCCAGCATGGAAAGCCCGGTTTCCGTCAGCGCGGCACCGACATCGCCGGCATCGAAGGCATAGGGCCAGTGGCATTCCACCGCATCGAACCCCGCCTGAGCCGCCGCCCGGATCGCGTCCGGCAGGGCAAGATCGGCCCAAAGAAACCCCAGATTGGCAGACAGGCGCGGCATGGTCAGTCCTCCCAGCTGATCTTGTGGACGCGGGTCAGATCGGCGATCTGGGCCGCGTCCAGCATCCGCGCCGGCAGGCCCCGCAGCATCAGGGCAAGGCGCGCGGTCGCCTCAAGTTCCTCGACGGCATTGCAGGCGGCCTCGGGGGTCAGGCCCGCGACGACTGGGCCATGATTGGCCAGCATTACCGCCGCGCGCTTGCCCCCCAGCCCGCGCACCGCATCGCCCATGGCCGCGTCGCCGGGCCGGAAATAGGGCAGCAACGTCACCTTGCCCAATTGCATGATCGCATAGGGCGTCAGCGGCGGCAGCCAGTTCTGCGCATCGTCAGCGGGCAGCATGGACAGCGCCACCGAATGGCAGGAATGCAGATGCACCACCGCTCCGGTGCCGTCGCGGGTGTCATAGAATGCCCGGTGCAGCGCCATTTCCTTGGTCGGCGGATCGCCCCCGATCTGGCGCCCCGTCGCGTCGAACCGCGCCAGCCGCGCCGGGTCCAGCCGGCCAAAGCTGGTCCCGGTGGGCGAGACCAGCAGCCCGCCATCCTCGCAGCGGGCCGAGATATTCCCGGTCGAGCCATGGGTCAGCCCGCGCTGGAACAACGAGGCCGCCAGCTCGCACAGGGTTTCGCGCAGGCGGGCCTCGGCGCTCATGGCTCAGGCCCCGTGGCTCATGCGCGGCCGACCTTCTGGGTCTGCTCGCCCAGACCTTCGATGCCCAGCCGCATGACCTCGCCGCCGCGCAGGAAGACCGGAGGCTTTTGCCCCATGCCGACGCCGGGGGGCGTGCCGGTGGTGATGACATCGCCCGGCAGAAGCGTCATGAAGGTCGAGCAATAGGCGACCAGTTCCGCCACGCCAAAGACCATGGTCGCGGTCGAGCCGTTCTGATAGCGCTTGCCGTCCACCTCAAGCCACATCGCCAGATTGCCGGGGTCAGAGATCTCGTCGGCGGTCACCATCCAGGGGCCGATGGGGCCGAAGGTGTCAAAGCCCTTGCCCTTGTCCCAGGTCGCGGTGCGCTCAAGCTGCCATTCGCGCTCGCTGACATCGTTGACGACGCAATAACCGGCGACATGCTTCAGCGCATCGGCCTTGCTGACGCCCGAGGCAGGCGAGCCGATGACCACGCCCAGCTCGACCTCCCAGTCGGTCTTGACCGAGTTTTTCGGAATCAGCACCTCGTCATCGGGACCGACGATACAGCTGGTCCATTTGTTGAATACGACCGGCTCGGAGGGCACGGCCATGCCGGATTCGGCGGCGTGATCGGCATAGTTCAGCCCGATGGCGATGAACTTGCGCACATTGCCGACACAGGCGCCAAGGCGCAGCCCGGCTTGCGGCACGCCCTCGACCAGCGGCAGGTCCGTCGGGTTCAGCGCGGCAAGACGCGCAAGCCCCGCAGGCGTCAGCACATCGCCCGCAATATCGGCCACATGCGCCGACAGATCGCGCACCCGGCCCTGATCGTCCAGCAGCCCCGGCTTTTCCGCGCCCGCAGGCCCATAACGCAGCAGTTTCATCCCGTCCCCCTGTGCATGAATATCGATGCAGCCTAGTCCAGCCGCAACGGGCATGCAATCTGGCATACCAAATTCTGGCACATTCCTCATGCCGGTGTTAACCTGGCGGCAAGGGAATGAAAATGAGGGAATATCATGCGGCTGCAAGGCAAACGGATACTTATCACGGCGGCGGGTCAGGGCATCGGGCGCGCCTCGGCGCTGGCCTGCGCGGCCGAGGGGGCCGAGGTGATCGCCACCGACCGCGATCCGGCGCTGCTGGCCGATCTGGCCGCGCCGGGCCTGCGCAGCATGGTGCTGGATGTGACCGACCGCGCCATGATCGCGCGCGTCGCCGCCGAGGCCGGGGCGCTGGACGGGCTTTTCAACTGCGCGGGCGTGGTGGTGAACGGCTCATTGCAGGACTGCACCGAACAGGACTGGGATTTCAGCTTTCGCCTGAATGTGGACGCGATGTTCCACATGACCCGCGCGCTGATGCCGGGCCTGCTTGAAGCCGCAGAAAAGAACGGCGCGGCCAGCATCCTGAACATGGCCTCGATGTGTTCCAGCATCAAAGGCTTCGTCAACCGCTGCGCTTACGGCTCCAGCAAGGCCGCCGTGATCGGGCTGACGAAATCCATCGCCGCCGATTACGTCAAGCAGGGGCTGCGCTGCAATGCGCTGTGCCCGGGCACGGTCGATACGCCCAGCCTGCGCGGCCGCATCGCCAGCGCCGCCGACCCGGTGCAGGCGGAAAAGGACTTCATCGCCCGCCAGCCCATGGGACGCCTTGCCACGGTCGAGGACATGGCGCCGATGGTGGTCTATCTGCTGTCGGACGAAAGCCGCTTTGTCACCGGACAGGCGGTTCTGGTCGATGGCGGGGTAACGATCTGACCCTGCCCCAGAACCCGTCGCCTCTGAACCCGTCGCGCGGCCCTCAATAGGTCGCGCGACCGCCCGAGATGTCAAAGACCGCGCCGGTCGAAAAGGCGCATTCCTCGGATGCCAGCCACGCGATCAGCGCGGCGGCCTCGTCCGGTTCCAGAAAGCGGTTCAGGGGGATTTTCGACAGCATATAGTCGATATGTTCCTGTTTCATCTGGTCAAAGATCGGCGTGCGCGCGGCGGCGGGGGTGATGCAGTTCACCACGACGCCGGTTCCGGCCAGTTCCTTGCCCAGACTTTTCGTCAGCGCGATCAGCCCCGCCTTGCTGGCCGAGTAATGCGAGGCGTTCGGATTGCCCTCTTTCCCGGCGATCGAGGCCACGTTGACGATGCGGCCATAGCCGCGCGCGATCATGCCCGGCACCAGCGCGCGGCAGATGACATAGGGCGCGGTCAGGTTGACCTGCATGACCTGCCGCCATGTCGCGGGGTCGATGTCCCATAGCTTCGCATTGCCGCCCGTGATGCCGGCGTTGTTGACAAGGATATCGACGGCGCCCGCCTCGGCGCTGGCGGCGGCGACATCGGCATCGTCGGTCAGCTCGACCTGACGGGCCACGCCGCCCAGCTCATCGGCGGCGGCGCGGGCGGCATCGCCGTTGATGTCCCAGATGACGACACTGGCCCCCGAGGCGGCAAAGCGGCGCGCGACGGCCAGCCCGATGCCCTGCGCCCCCCCGGTGATGACCGCGCGGCGGCCCCTCAGATCGATCTGGTTCATGCTGTTTCCTCCTCATCGGTTTTATCCGGCGCGCCGGGCGGCAGGCGCGATTTCAGCAGGGCAAGCTGCTGGGCGTCGGC